>JANPDZ010000364.1:0-18748 GCA_031431735.1 Acidobacteriota bacterium
AACTCGCTGATGGGTTTTTCTACTTTACATCTATAACAAGTTTTATTTGGTTTAGGTAAAATTCCTTCGTTAATTTTTTTGATATTTCGTTCTTTAATTCTTTGGTGCTTAGCTTTCAGTTTTTCTGGATTTTCTTTGTAAAATTTCTTACAGGTGGTGTGGTTACAATTTTTACATATATCTTGCAAGCCATCATGTTTGGACTTATTTTTATAAAAGTCGCTGATGGGTTTTGTAAGCCCACATTTCCAACATTTTTTTATTTGATCGGGAAATGTTTGAGAATTATTAAGAACTGTTTCCGATACGGAATTTGTTTGTAACATTTAAGTTACCTCCTATTGATTTTTTCTAGTTTTAACTCGCCGGGAAACGCTAGAAACAGTCCAATAGGCAACTGCTGGCTTATTCAGGCTTGCGCCTTATTTTATTAGACCAACGCCCGACGAAATATTATAAAGTTTCAATGTTGCTCTAATTTTAGAGACAAAAAAACCGCCATCTTTCGGGGACGTTAAGCCGCCTATTGAAATTTTATTCGAGACTGTTTCTAGCAACCACGAACAAATGAATTTTATCAGAAGTTAAAAAAAAAGTGTAGGGCTACACAGTTGGTATTAAGATTTGCTTGGAATTTTAGGTGAAAGAGCAAGCGAAGCAGATTCAAGTTTTTTGTTGATTTCGCCAACTTCCTCAAAAGAAAAGCCTGTTAATTGTGTAATGTGATTAAGTTGTTTTTGATTATGTTCAATGAGTTTAGTAATCCTCTCGTGTGATTCTCTAATTTCAGCCATTTCCTTTTTATGTTGAAATTCAAGTTGTAAAATTTGCTTTCTAAGTTCGGCTTCATTTTCCATATCAAAAGTCTAAACTGAAATTTTGATTGAGTCAAAAAAATTATTTACTGTCTTTACTTTTCTTCGGTCTGCCTACAATTCTTTCTCTAACTAACTCCAAATCATCTTTTTTGATTAGGTAGTATGAACCGAATTTTTCTGCTGGTAATCGTTCAGACTTGATAAAATCGTGAATTCTTCGCGGCGAGAGGTTTAATTCTTTTGCCGCTTCCGAAACTGTAAGCATATCTTTCATATCGTTATTTCTACCTCAATATATCAGAAAAACGAAAAACCTTCAAACTTTTGCGGATTTATTTGCAAATTATACACAACCTTGCGGAGTTGCGCTTGTAAAACCCCGCAAGGTTGTGTATGATTTAATCAAGTTAGAAATTACTAACGAGATTAAAAAAAAACGAGGAATAGAAAATGATAAACAACGAAATAGAAATTAAAGAAGGCGATTTGGTTCAAGTCATCATTAACGTCTGGACGGCTGATGAAATCCCGACAGTTAAAAACTTTTACGAAGGTAAAGTAACGGAAATCGTTGAACGTGCGAAACATTGCTTTTATGTGAAATTAGAAGGTCTTGACCGCTTGATTCCAATAGACCGGGCACGAACCGCATAAAAGAAAAAGGATTTAGGAAAGCTACCAACTTTTCTAAATCCTCTCAACCCAAATCAATTAAGAAAAGGATTACTTGCAATGAAAAATATACTACATTACAGACGAAACCGTCTATCGAAACGAGCAATATCAGCGCGAAAGCGTTCTTTTAAATTAGGTGTCAAAGGTTATTTTACCCGAACAACCATTGAAAATTTATACGCCAAACAGCGCGGTAAATGCGCTTGTTGCGGTCAAGTTTTAAATGGAGTTTTTGAAGTTGACCACATCATTCCGCTTTCGCGTGGCGGCTCAAACTTTCCCGACAATTTACAGTTATTAACGCCTTTTTGCAATAAACGCAAAGGCTCAAAAACAATGGAGGATTTTGTAAATGGGAACGTTTAAAGACATCACAGGTCAAACTTTTAACCGACTGACAGCGATTAAACGAACAGGTATTGGCAAACACGGCTTTGCTGTTTGGCTTTTTTCTTGTGAATGCGGTAACGAAGTTGAGAGAGCCGGCTACTCAGTTACACATAATAAAACTAAAAGCTGCGGTTGCTACCTCAGATTTGGTGGAGCCAGGGAGTTCGCAAAAACAAGAGTAAAAGACTTAAAAGGTCAAAGATTCGGGATTCTTACGGCAATCAAACCTATTCACACACCAAGCCAAAGAATGAAATGGTTATGTGAATGCGACTGCGGTAATACTATAAAACGAAGCCCTGACAACTTACACAGAGCTACCAACCAATCAAGTTGCGGCTGTATAAAAGCTGATAACAACCGAAAAAGAGGATTGGAAAGATGCTTAGATTTAACTGGTAAAACATTCGGGTTGCTCACAGCAATTAAAGTTGTTAGCAGAAAACCAAGTGGTAGTAGGCTTTGGTTTTGCCAATGTAAATGCGGTAACACTAAGGACGTTGGAACTACCAGCTTAACTAAAGGCGCTACTAGGTCTTGTGGTTGCCTTATAACCCCTAAAGGAGAAAAAAGTCCGCTTTGGAAAGGCGGTTTTAGTAAGTGTTGTAAAGGCTACATTTACCAAAGAATTATAGATGAAACAGATGATCGTTACGGAAAAAGAGTGCCTGTTCATCGGTTGGTTATGGAAAAAAGGATAGGCAGGCGATTATCTCAAAACGAAAATGTTCACCATATAAACGGAAATAGAGGTGATAACCGACCTGAGAATTTAGAACTTTGGGTTAAATCACAACCATCAGGGCAAAGAGCCTCTGATTTAGTTTCTTTTGCTCGTAAAATTCTCAAAACCTACGAAAATCTTTTCCCTGAATAAAACTGTTTTCTTAACTTTAAGAGCTAAATTGTTTGAGTTTTTATTGGTTAAGAAAATGGCAAAAACTATAACTCTAAAAATAGAGCTAGACGGTAGCGACGAAGTTATTACCCAAATTAACGATATTGGGGACACGCTGTCAAATTTAGACAGAATTGATGCCAGAAACGCAGCACAAACAATGGAAGAGTTTGGATTAACCGTCGAAAATGTGGGGCAAATCGTCAGTTCGTTCGGACAGAAATTAACAGTTGGTCTAACTCTGCCGATCGCTGCTGTCACCGCTTTAGGACTGAGTTTCAACGCGACCAAAGAACAGGCGTTAGTTTCGTTCGGAGTTTTGCTAAAAAGCACTGAAAAAGCCAAACAATTATTTGGCGAGCTTTCTACGTTTGCCGCCGATACACCGTTTGAAATGCCTGAAATCAGCACAGCAACCAAAAGTTTATTGGCATTTGGAGTCGCGCAAGAGAAAATATTACCGACGCTTAAAAGCATCGGCGATATTGCATCCGGCACTGGCGTTCCACTGACTGAGCTTGCCGACATCTACGGCAAAGCGAAAGTTTCGGGCAGACTGTTTTCCGAAGATATAGACCAATTGACCGGACGCGGAATTCCGATTATTCAGGAATTGGCAAAACAGTTTGGCGTTTCAGAATCGGAAGTAAAAAAACTGGTGGCAGCAGGGAAAGTCGGATTCCCTGAACTGGAAAAAGCGTTCACCAGTATGACCGGAGAGGGTGGACAGTTTTCGGGAATGATGCAAGCGCAGTCGAAAACGTTTTCAGGCTTGATGTCCACATTGGCAGATGCCGCAAACACCAGTTTGGGACAACTTACTGAACCGCTTTTCAATTTTATCACCGCAAATTTGCCGTTAATTATTGGCGTAATCACACAAATAGGTGAGGCGTTTACAAATTTATCACCGACATTTCAAATCGTGATTACAGTCATTGCCGGAATTGCCGCCGCGCTCGGACCTCTGTTGGTTATCCTTGGCACAATTATCTCGGCAATCGGTGCAGTGGTTTCAGCTATCAGCACTATTGCAGGGGCTCTTGCTGGCGTTGCGATCACACCGCTTTTGCTCAAAATTGCGGCAGTTGTCGCGGTCGTTGTCGTCGCACTGACGGCAGCAGCTTCAGCGGCGTATGTTTTGTATCAGGCTTGGAAAACAAATTTCGGAGGAATTCAGGATTTTTCGCTTGCGGCTTGGACTACAATCAAATCGGCAGTTTCAACGGCGATGGCGTTTATTTACGGCATTGTTCAAGAGGTTGGAAGCGCAATCGTCAGCTGGTGGCGGGACAATTATCCCATTATCAAAGAAATTATTATATCGGTTTCGGAAACAATCAAATCGTATATTCAAGGCTTTCTTAATGCGATAACTGCTTTTTGGCAATCACATGGCGAAGCGATCAAGACACATATTTCAGCCGTTTGGGGTGTTATAAAAAGCATTGTCTCATTTGTAATGTCCTACATCGGCGATTCAATAAAAATTGGACTTCAATTGATAAACGGCAATTGGCACGGCGCGTGGAATACGTTTGTCGGTGCGATGCAAAACGCTTCTCGTTTTATCGCTGAGATTTCCATCCGCATTTATAAGGCAGTTTCGACATATCTGTCGGCGTTGATTCCAATCATCATGGAGTATGGCGGTAGATTTTTACAACTTACTCTTCAATGGGCTGGCAAAATCATTGTCGGGGTCGTTTATATTATTGCCACATTGCCATTGCAAATTATCCGATTAGTTCCGAAATTTATTGCGGCGGGTTCTCAGATTGCCTCGGCAATTTGGCAAGGAATTAAAGCCGGGATAAGCGGACAAAGCCTTGATTTGGGATATATTCCGTATGAAGCAGACGTAGTTACTTCTGATGACTTTGGAAAATATGAAACGGTAACCGGAACTTTAACGAAATTAGACACATCATTCAAGAACGTAGCAAAATCGGCAGACGGTGCCGGTAAGAAAATTGAGAAAACACTGACACCGATTCAACAGCTTCGCAAAGATGCAGATGAAGCCGTTAAATCACTAAACTTCTTGTTTAATAACTCCGAAGCGCAAGGCTTGACAGTGCAGATTGACAATCTAAATGAGACAAAATCAAAACTCACGGAACTTATCAAACTGCGTGCTAAATACAGTCAATTGCCAGTTGCTCAACAGGTGTTGCCGTATCTTTCGGAAAATATTGAAAAAGATTTAGACGTTTTCAAACAAGCTGAAGATGGTTTGAACAAAGCCACGGCAATGCTCGAAGCCTATCAAAACGCTAAAAAAGGCATCGGCAATGAAAAGACCGAACTTGAAAAGGTCAATAACTTAATTAGTGAACAAGGTGCTTTGATTGAGGACGTAACACGGGCAAAACTGCGTGAAAATGCGGTGGACCAAGACAAGAAAAATCGCGCGAAAGAACTTGCGGATGCTACTAAACAACTGATTGACAGCGGTTTTAACAAAAGACTGCAAATCAGCGAACAAATAAAATCCACACAAGAAGAACTGCGGCTCGGCAGAGATTTGACCGATGTTGAAAAACAACAAATTCAAAATTCGATTGAACTTATCAAAGCTGAACAAGATTGGAATACTGCAAAAAAAAGTGCGAATAAAATTGAATCACTTCGGAATACACTGCTTTTAGAACAGTCAGACACTTTGCGATTGGTCACAAAAGCCGAAGAAGAACGCAATAAACTCATCGCCGCGAAAAATTCTAAGGCGTTGGTTTCTGAACTTGATGATGAAATTGCCAAATTAAATATAGATTTAGGATATGGAGTAGAACTTTCCCGCGCTGATGCAATTGCTAAACAACTTCAAACAGAGGCGTATAAAAATCTGACACCTGAAATGAGAGAGTTGATTCAAACACGAGCCGCCGAGATTGACAGCCTTCGCGCCGCAAAAGAGGCACAGGAAAAATACAAAGAATTACTCGGCAATACGGCAAGTTTTATCGAAGACAAATTACACATTTTGCGCGAATCTGGCTTCAAAGGTTTGTTCAAATCGTTACTTCAAGATTTGGAAGATTTTCTTATCAAAGCGGCTGCAAAATTCCTTGCATCGAAATTGCTCAAACTTTTGCAGGGCAAATTTAACGTCGGCGGCGGTTCATCGGGCGGCGGTGGATTTAGTTTCGGAAATATTCTGCAAACAGTCTTCGGTATCGGTGGTGGTGGTGGTGGTGGCGGCGGATTTTCGGGCGGTGGAACTCCGTCATTTAATCCGAACAGCTTTACCGGCGCGGAAGCTTTCACCGGCAACGGTGCGAGAAATTTACCTTTGTTTGGCTTTGGCGGTTCAGGCAGTAGCGGTCTTACAATTCCCGGATTATACGGTGCGCCGCGTCATAGCGGAAAAGCAAATGCCGGTGGCGGCGGTTTCGGACTTTCAGGTGGTTTAGCTATCGCGGGACTCGCTGCCTCAATTATTGGCTCGGCAATCGGCGGCCGCACGGGCAATGTGCTTTCGATGGCTGGATCTGGTCTCGGAATCGGATTGATGTTCGGCGGTCCGATCGGCGCGGCGATCGGCGCGGGAATCGGTGCGCTCGTCGGTTTGTTTATGGGCGATCCGAAACGCAAGATTGACAAGAAGGAAAATATGCCGAAATTACAAAAAGGGTTCGCCGATTCCTTTACCGAGATGAAGCAATTGATTGAAGATGTTCGATTCTTCAGAACCGACCCGGACGGCGCATTAGCAAAAGGACGTGAGTTGCGGACACAAATTGCGTCGGGATTCGGGGTCGAATTCCAGTCGAAGAAATACCGTAAAGAATCGCAAAAATTGATTGCCGCGAAGCTCGCGGAATTTGACCAAATCCCGGATGGATTGATGGAACAACTCAAAAAAGCGGCGGAAATCTCGAAGGCTGCCGGAGACCGTCAAAAACGCATTCTGCCGGAATTTGCCGGAGGGCATTATTTTGCTGATTATTTCAAACCAAATGGATTATTGCCGGGAATGTTTGACGGCAAAGATAATATATTGTCGCTACTCTCTCGCGGCGAAATGGTCTTAAATCCGCGTCAACAATCACGGGTCAGAGCAGCTGCCGGTTATGACGTTTTTGCGACGGCGGGAATTCCGAATTATCCGAAAGCTAATCCATCACCGCGCTTGGCAATGGGCGGCATTACAGGCGGCGGAATCACGCTTAAAAGCGAATCGCCGACAATTCTTATTCAGCCGAATTTGACGTTCTTTGCCGAAGGAATGACGTTTGGTGAAAACGCAGCCCTGTGGGTAAGCACCGATGGTGGCAAGCGAACATTGGTTAATTTAATTATTGAGGAAAAGAAAGGAAACAGTAAATTGTAATGTCGAGAGCTATTTCATCCGATTTACAGACGATTTTAGACGCGCCGACCCGTGAAATTGATTGGACGCTCGATGTCACATTTCCAACGATTACGAGATTACGAGTGGCGACCGCTCCACTCGTCCTGAGCAGTAACACCTATACGAATGATTTAGAAGAAGTGTCGGAAATTCGGCAAACGATTGAAGCTCCGACCGATCGCGTAAAATGTGGATTGCAGAACAAAGACGACGTTCTCGGTTTGCATGTTGCCAATAATCTGGCGGAATGGCAAAAGGCGGAGGCGGTAGTTAATCGGGTTTATCGAAGCGGCGGATTGCAGGTTGTGTTTGAAATGTTTCGCGGCGCGGTTCAGCAGCCGTCCGCGACTGATTTTCAGGTTTCTTTTGAAATTTTGGCAGATACGATCGCACCCGGACAAATTGTTTGCACCCGGACACTTGGTTTGGCGTGTCCGTTTCTTTTTAAAGATGCAAAAACCTGCGGTTATTCGGGATCGGAAACAACCTGCAATCATAATTTGAAATCGAAAGCCGGCTGCGACGGGCTCGGTAACGCACACGATTACGGAGGCACCGAACATCGCTATAATCCTGACACCAGCGCACCGGGAACGGGCGGCAATCCGCCGGGTGGACCAACGGGATGTCCGAGGCTTGACCAGTTTATTTTGATCGAAGGGCACGGCGAAAAGCCGGTTGCGAAACGAGTTGAATTTCTGACTGTGAAAGACCGGCTTTTTCATCCAATCACCAAGACGTTTCACGCGATAAAATCTTTGGAGATTATTGAAAACGTGGCGATTTTTGAAACGGTCGCGGCAAACGGCGCACGCAGTTATTCGAGCGAATCGCATAAGTTGATTCGGGATCGTTCTGATGACTTAGGGCAGGTTGTCACAGAATTTAAGAACGGAACGCCGCTTTTGACCTTGATAAATGGCGAATTGAAAGAGAGCAAATTTATCATCGGATGCACGTTTGATTATGGCGACGTGCTGAAAATTGAAATGCTTGCCGGGCATATTTATGCGTCAGGCAATTTGCCCGAAAAACTAATCGCCGCGCATAACTCGAAAGACCCGATTGATCCGTAAATTACCATGACTTTTATTGACCATTTCAGAGGAAGTAAACCTGAAGAAAAACTGCTCGAAGTCGCATTTGGCAGACACGTTGTTGCGGGTGATTTGGCGAAGTCTATTGTGACGGGTTCATCGCCGACGCACGTTGTCACAGTTCAACAACTTTTGGGTGAAGGTTTTGGCAAGGGTTGGAAAGGCATCATCGGCGCGTGGTTTCGGGGTGTCAATCGTCCGACGACGAAATTTAAATTTTATCCCGGCAAACAAACTCCGAATCCGACTATAAAAACCTTTACGGCGGACAGTTCGACCGACACGCTGACTTCGACGGCGCATGGTTATGCAAACGGCACACAGGTTTTTTTTACAGGAAGTCTGCCTGTGCCAATTCTCAGCAACACGATCTATTATGTCGTCAACACGGCAACAAATACCTTTCAAGTCGCAGTGACAATCGGCGGGTCGACAATTGATCTGACTTCTAACGGATCTGGAACATTAAGCGTTTGGGCGAATGATACAACGCAAGGAATTGATGAAATCTTTAGCCAGGATACGTCGCATTCAAATACTGCTTGGGTGAGGTTTGAATGTCCATCCGGCAGTGAATCAGGCATTCCTGATTTTGATACAAAGACAAATCCGCCTGATGGTTTCTCGGCTATAATTGAATGCCAGACCGGCGACATTTATGATGATGTTGGAGATATTAGCGCATCTGACGTGCTGCTGACCAATCCGGCTGACGTGATCGCGTTTGGCGCAATGGAAATCCGCCGATATGCAACTTCGCGCATTGATTGGGATTTGCTCAACACGCTCCGATCGGTTTGCGATCAATCCGTCACGCCTGACTACACGACGTTTCCGCAAGGCGTTGGACTGACCGGCAGATATTACGACGGAACAGCGTTTAACACCTTAAAATCAAAGCGCGTTGACCCGATTATTCAATATCCATCATCCAGCGGTGCGCCTGCGCTCGATCTAACGCCAACCGGGTTTAGCGCACGATTTGAGGGCAAAATCCGTCCGAAATACTCTGAAACTTATACCTTTTATTTAACACATAACGACGGCGGCAAACTGTGGATTAATAATCTAACGACTGCGATAATTGACCAATGGGGGACGACCGGAGAGCATACAGCAACGATAGCATTAACGGCTGACCAGTATTATGACCTCAAATCTGAGTGGAATAATGCTGCCTCAACTTCTGAATTTAAACTCGAATGGTCATCTCCGAGCCAGCCGCGCCAAGTCGTTCCGCAGGACAGGCTTTATCCGAAAGCTGAAGCGGTAAACAGATTTGAATGCCACGCGGCGTTCACGCAAAAAACGACATTTGCCGATTTTTTGCGCCAAATTCTGTTTTCGTGTAACGGCGGTTATCAGGATGCCAACGGCAAATTATCTTTCTTTTGTATTGATGAACTGACGACGAGTTTTGATTTTGATCACACGAACATTATCAAAAACACCTTCAAATTTTATCCGCGATTTACGCAACAAGAACTATTGAGTTTGCCGAATCGCTTTATCGCTGATGGACGCGATCTTGATTCCCGGTATCTTGAAAAATTCGATCCTGATCTGTTTTATGATTTGCCTGATTTGCAGTCGGCAATTGGTAGAATCATTGAGGAAACTGTCACGGTTGGCAATTCTTATCGCTGGCAGACCTTGGATAATCTGCGGCATTACGCCAAACTTCGCACGGCTCGCACGATCTGCGAGTTTGAGGGAATGCCGAATACCTTGAAGGTTTTGCCGGGCGATCTGGTCAGAGTAACGAGGTCAAACGTCGGCTGGACGAACAAACATTTCCTGTGTCTTGAAGCCTCTGACAAATCAATCGGCAAATCGGCGGATGAAAGAATTTTCAAATTATTGGAGTGGTTATAAATGGCTTACGATTTCACTAAATCAACTTATGTGGCGCGAAATGATTTAGTCGCTTGGCATCCGGCTGATACGGCAACCTCCGGCTCAGAGATAAAGGATGCGTCCGGCAATTCAAAAGATTTGGCGTGCGCGTCGTCTGCTCCGGTGTTGCAAACGAATGTTCGTAACGGACGATCGGCAATCTATTTTGACGGCACAAACAACCCGTTGAAATATACTCATTCAGGCGTTTTCGGCGCAAAACATATTTTTATTGTTGCGAAATTTGACGGAGCAACTTTCACCACGTTTGAAGGATTGCTGTCAGATATTGCTTCAAATTCATTATTGATCGGCAATAATACCGGCAGTGTTATATTTTTTAATCAGGGTTACGGCTCAAATTATAGTTATCGCAAAAATGATGTAGGCTTTGCCGAAAGCAGTCAATCTGCGCCGATAAATGCTTTTGCCATTATTGAGTTGGCATCTTCAACAGGCTGGTCGCTGGACGGGATTCAAATCGGACAGGACAGAACGTTTACCGGGCGCAAATGGAAAGGCTGGTTTCTTGAGTCACTGATTTATTCGAGCATCCAAAATGAGTTTGTCAGAACTCGTCTTTATCAATACTTTGCGATGAAATGGCAGATTTGGCAGGTTAATTCGAATGGCTTGAATATCTTTCCCTTTCCGTCAAATAAAGTTCGTTCGCTTGAGCGAAACCGTGAAGCCTATCTCAGTGAGCCTTACAGCGGCGATCCGAAGGCTTTAGTCCGTAACAACTTTAAACGAGCTTTTGAGGCTCCATTTGCAGTTAGAGAAGAATCGGAATTCGTTGCCGCTGAAACATTTCACGAACAACATTTTCCAGTTACGAAGTTTATTTTTCGTGATTGGCATTTTTATCCTGCTAAAGATTTTACCTGCCGCTTTACGTCGTCTATCAGAGAGCAAGGTTCTGATGTGAGCAACCGATTCAACTACTCTTTTAATGTCATTGAAACAGACTAAACATTGACTCAGTCAAATATTTATCAAATCAGACAAAAATAACTTGACTGAGTCAATGTTGCGTTTCCAAGTTTATCGTGTTTGAAAGCTATCCGTTATCGTGTTTGCTCGCACTTTCTTCCGTGAGAATTTCCTGTACGCGCCCGACTTGTCCGTCGGTCAGGCGAACCTTTATGCCGTGCGGGTGAAAGTTTGAGTTGGTCAGCAAATCTTTGACGATGCCGATGGTTTGTTTGCCGGTGCGCTGGTCTTGTTTGAGGACAATTGCGACGCGGATTCCGGGGCGGACGTTTTCTCTTTGTTTTCCATTCATAATTTTGCAGATAGCCTGAGTTCGGGATAAGAATTTGCGCCCGCGAATTTGCGCGAATAAACACGAATAAAACAAAAATATTAGCAAAATGGTTTTGTCGTCTTAAAATTCGCGTCAATTCGCGTTTGTTCGCGGGCAATCTTTCTTATCCCGAACTGACGTTAGATAAATCATTTTACCGCATTTTGCCAAAAAACTTCGGGAACAAATCTCAAAAGTCGGTGTCTAAGGTGGCGGCGGGAAGGTTTTACCGCAAATCGAGTTTCAAGACTTTTGACTAAACGGCACCGGAAAACAAAGGAGAAACAAAAAATGTTAGATCAATTAATCGAATCAAAAAATAACAAATCGGAAAATGCGCGGGAAGGCAGATTTATTTTGACAACCCTCGGAGTTTTGGTTGCCGTGCTTTTGAGCGGCTGGACTTACAGCCTTTTTGCCAAAAATTACGGAATGGGGACGGGCGATTTTGAATTATCAAGTCTGGTTGCGCCGGTTGCGGTCAGCGATGCCCCCGCTCCGAAGCCTGAACTAAAAATTGAAAAATCACAAAAAAGCCCGTCGGAAAAGATAATCTTGAAGGAATTGTATGAGGATATGTCCAGAACGATGAATCCGCCGAAAGACCTGCGCGGTGAAAAAGACGTCATCAACGTCCGCAATTTCAACTTGAGCGATGTTCAAAAAGGAAGTGTCAATCAAATTCCCGAAACAGTTGGCAGAAACAGCGGTAATGACGAAGTTGGTTGCGGTTTATGCCCTTCGGATGACAAAGAAATAAGCAATGAAAAAGTTGTCGAAAAAATACCCGAAGTCGTTGTTAAATCAACGCCAAAAGAAGTTGAGCGGAAAATTACAACACCTGTCTCGCTTGGCGTTATCAACGGTAAATCAACTTATCTGGCAAAACCGCCTTATTCTGCCGCTGCCAAACAGATGCGTGTCGAAGGTTCGGTCAATGTTCAGGTTTTAATTGACGAAAAAGGAAATGTAATTTCGGCTTCGGTGGTTTCGGGACATCCGCTGCTTCGCGCCGGTGCGGAAAATGCAGCAAGGCAAAGCAAATTCACGCCGACGCTACTTTCTAATCAACCTGTCAAGGTAACGGGAATCATCGTCTATAAATTTAATCTTTGATCTTGTCAAAATAATCAGTATCAGTAGATCCAGATTTCGGATTTCAGATTTCGGATTTCGGATTATTAATCAATCCAAGATTTGGATTTACTGATACTCAGTAGATCCAAATTTGAAAAAATGTGTTGGTTTAGACTGTTTGAATCTGTCCTCGAACAAGATTAAAAAAGCAAAACTCTCCAATTATTGGAAGCAAGAGCTGAAATTCGACAAAAATTCAAGCTTTGGAGCGATTGAAAATCCGAAATCCTAAATCCCAAATCCTAAATCTGGATCTACTGATACTGATTTGTCATTCAAGCGGCATTTATCATCAAATTTGAAACTGTTGAGACTAAAGCTTTTGGCAGATTTTCTTCAGATTCGCGCACTTTCGAGATAATCGGAAGTTTTTCAGCCAAACATTTTGTCAAAAAACTCTGCGTCTCTGCGGTAAAAAATTATTTTGGAAAGATGTCTATTAGAGATTTTTTGAAATAACTATCCACGAAGTTTCACGCGTTGGAAACCACGAAGATTTTTTTTGAAATATTTATCGCCGCTGGTCGGTTCAGTTTTAACTACTCCGTAACTTTTTCTTTCCTTCGTGAAATCTTCGTGTTCCTTCATGGATAATTTCTTTATTTCAAATAATGGCTATTGAACTAGCCGCCAGATTTCGGAGACGAGACCAAAAGCTCCTCGAAAACCTTCAAACCAAAAATTGCCGAAGCCTTTGCGTCCGTCAGCGACGAAAGCCAGGATTGAACCGTAAGAAATCAAATTCATAACGGGCAGAATGAGAATCGTTTTCAATATTCCGGCTTTTTGCAGATCAGGTTGACGAAAGCTCGTTTCGCTCCAATTCGTGACAAGGTGAAAGGCGGTCGTCCAACCCAGAACGGCGAGAAAGGTTTTTGGATTTAAATCAATAAAATAAGCAAAAACAAGGACGAACAAAGAAATCGTCGGAAAAAAATAAGGCGCGAGCGTGACCCAGGTTTGTCCGGTCGTGCCGAGACCGATTTGGCGAACTTCGCCGCCTTCGTGGGCGCTGACGCGGATTCCGACGGGAATTTTCAGAAATAGTAAACCGATCAGAAGATGCGTCAATTCGTGCTCAAGCGTTTCCAGATAACTCCACGCGCTCAAAAAAAGATGCTTTGCGATCAACAAACACGGAAAGAAAACAACCAATCCCGCCAAAAAAGCCAGCCAGCGCGAATCTTTCAAAGAGATCTTAGCGATTGTCCGCAAAACTTCGCCGCCGAAACCGTAAAACAAAAACGGTACGGTAATCAGAAACAAGATCATTGATATTTTGGCGATAATTTTCAGCATCGGACGCGGTCAAAAAGTTTTGTTAATTGACAGCCTACCAAACTTTACCAAAAAATTTCACTCAAAATCACCGTTTAAATCATTGATTTATTATTTTGCCCGCGTTTATTAGAGCAATTTTTAAGTTTTCCAGCGTTTGTAGTTCCGCATTTATGCGGTTTTAGTTTGAGTATTCAGATATTTAATTATGTACAAAACTTGAGTTTACGACAGTCTAAGACCGCCTCAAGGCGGAACTACAAACATTTGACGAAATACCAGATAACTTAAAAATTGCTCTATTTATCTATCGAAAACTATCGTTGATTCCTTTCAAAACATCCGCGCCCGGACAAAGTTCTGCTTCGGTCAGTGAGTTCAAGGGTTTTTCAGACGTTTCGATCAAACTGTGTAAATCTTGACATTCGGGATTCATATAAAGCAAGCCGGTTAAAATTTCGCCTTTGGCGCGGGCGTTGCCGACCGCGTTCATTGCCGAAATTCGGTCCAGCGGATTCCAATCTTTTGCCAATTTATGCAGTTGAATGACCGAACCGTCGTGCATTGTCAGACTTTCGGTGCTGCCTTCGTCGTATTTTGTCTTGATCTCGTGCGCCAGCGGCACAAAATCAAACGTTGCGGTCGCTTCGATATGTTCGCGGACGTAATCGTAAGATTTGGTTGAGCCGACATTGTTGTTGAATGTCACGCAGGGCGAAATGACGTTGATAAAGGCAAATCCCGGATGACTCATTCCGGCTTTGATGAGCGGAATAAGCTGTTCCTTATCGCCCGAAAAACTTTGTGCAACAAAGGTCGCGCCGAGTTCGATCGCGAGGCTTGCCAAATCAATTGATTCAAACTCATTAATATGACCCGATTTGTTTTTTGAACCATGATCGGCGGTTGCGGAATCTTGTCCTTTGGTCAAGCCGTAGCAGCCGTTGTTCATCACGAGATAGACCATATTGAGATTGCGCCGGACGACGTGGACGAATTGTCCCATCCCGATCGAAGCCGTGTCGCCGTCGCCCGAAACGCCCAAGTAGATCAGATCGCGGTTGGCAAGACTCGCGCCGGTCGCGACTGACGGCATCCGTCCGTGAACGCTGTTGAAGCCGTGCGAATTGTTCAGAAAATAGGCGGGCGTTTTTGACGAACAGCCGATGCCCGAAAGTTTGGCGACCTTGTGCGGCTCGATGTTCATCTGAAAACAAGCCTCCGCAACCGCCGCCGAGATCGAATCGTGTCCGCAGCCCGCGCAGAGCGTCGAAAGCGAGCCTTCGTAATAATCAACTGTGTAGCCCAAATCGTTTTTGGGCAAATTCGGATGGCGAAATTTAGAGCGAACGTATGACATATAATTTGATTGTTAATTGTGCTTTACTTCTTGCCAAAGCGAAATCTGATTAAAAAGCGATTCGTTTTTTGTTACGCAAATCAAAAAATCTCCTTCAGCCAAATATGTTTCGGGCGATAAACGCGCAATCTGTTTCCAGAATCTTTCCTGAAGCTCTGTTAAAAAATCCTCTAAAGAAAATACGTAATAATTTACAAATACTTCGTAATCTTCAAATGTCATAGGCGAATTAAAAATATACCATTCGTCATAATGACATTGTGGAATATCTGAAACATCTTGAATCGGCGGACTCAAAGCGAGTTCATCATTACTCCAACCTTGCTTTATTTCTTCATCTCTAAGCGTTAAAGCTCCGCTATCAAATGAAGTGTTCACCAAATACTTGCCGGTAACAATTTGCGGCAATCCAGAAATTAAATCGCTCAGAAACGCTTCTTGCCATTCAATCCAAAAATAATCACCGTGTTTACCTTCAAATTTCATTAGACAAATCAGTAGTGATTTTTTACGAATTAACTACTAAAAAATTACAACTCAATAATTTCCTTATCTTTTTTCAAAAGCATATTAACGATTTGGCTTCTTTCAACATTTTTTTCGACCGCCAATTTTCCCACGAATTCGACTATTTCGGGTTCTAGATAAATCGGCAAATTAAATTCGGCATCGGCGTTGTAAAATTTGCCTCTGACGCCTTTTGAAAAATCATATTCCTTCTTCATATTGTTCTTGTTCCGTCCATAATTTTAGACTGAAACCAATTTTTCAATGTTCCGAATACGTTTATTTGCTTCAAATAAACGCTTCGATTTTCATTGCAAACTTTTCCGCCAAAGCCTTAACTTGCGTTTTTGTAATTTCGCGCTTGCCCGCGAGGACTTCCGAAACGACGCTTTGAGTTCCGAAAATATCGGCTAAATCGGCTTGTTTTAAGCCGTTTTCTTTTATCAAAGACGCAAGCAATTCGCGCGGCGTGAACGGCGGAATTTCACCGACTACTTTTTTTCCGTAATCTTCCAACAAATCGGCTAATAAAAGAAATAGCTTTTCTTCTTCGGGCGAAAGTTGTTTTTTGTTCCATAAGTCGCTGAAAATGCCTTCGATTCGGTTATACTCCAGGTCTGAATCAATCGAAGCCGGTAAAACATTAAGCAAAAGTTGACCGTAGATTTCTTTGTTAAATGATACTGTCATAAATCTTTCCTTTAATCTTGGCAATCAGCCTGCCATTTCTTTTGGTCATACTCAAAATGAGTCAGGACAAAACGAATATAAACAATTTTCCATTCGTATTTTATTTTGGTGATGATGCGGTATTTATTGCCTCCGACATCAAAAATCACACAGCATTTATAAACATCGGCGTGATTGAATGTTTTCCGCACATCCGAAAAATTATCCCAAACAGCTTCTCTGACATGCTTAATCCAGTCTTTCATCGCGCTTTCGGCTTCGGGGTGTTTTTCCCAAAAATCTTTAATCGGTTTTTCGCTGATGATTCTCACAGATTTTCAAATCTTGTTGATTATCGCAAATTGCGATATACAATACAATACAATCAAATTATTGCATTTTGCGATATTTTTATGACAGATCTTCTTTAATTCGATTAAAGATAAAATCGGCAGTAATCGGCGTGCCGTCGTAATTTAAGACTGAAATAAGTTTGTCGGCATTGGTGCCGAGTTCGATCATCATCAGGCTCTTAAATTGCGCGTCGCGGTTTTGTTCGATGACGAAAACTTTTTTGTGCGCGTTGACGAAATCTTCAAACGCTTTGCCAAATGGAAAGGCTTTCGGACGCATTGCGTCGAGCACGATATTCTCTTCCTTTAATAGCTCAACCGCTTCTTTGGCGGCGTAGGTTGACGTTCCGAAAAAGATCACGCCCCAATCAGACGTGTTTGATTCCTGAAAGAATTTCGGTGCCGGAACCAAATCTTTCGCCGTTTCAAATTTTCTCGCGAGCCGATCCATATTGCGTTGATAAGTGGCACTGTCTTCGGTGTAAGCGGCGTATTCGTCGCGTGAACTGCCGCGTGTCACGAACGCTCCCTTGGTTTCGTGCGTGGCGGGAATCGTCCGGTACGGAATTCCGTCGCCGTCCGTGTCGAGGTAACGTCCGTATCTTTCCAGCTTTTCGAGTTCGTCGGCGCTTAAAACTTTTCCGCGATCATATTTGCGATTGTCATCCCACGACAGAGGTTTTGAAATGTGATCGTTCATTCCTAAATCCAGATCTGTCATCAGGATAACAGGCGTTTGAAGCTGTTCGGCGAGATCGAAAGAGTCGGCGGTCATTTGAAAACATTCGCGCGGCGAAGCGGGAAAAAGTAAAACGTGTTTGGTGTCGCCGTGCGATGCGTAAGCCGCCAGCAGAATGTCCGATTGCTGCGTGCGGGTCGGCATTCCGGTCGAAGGTCCGGTTCTTTGGACATCAATCAGCACGGTCGGAATTTCGCTAAAATATGCAAGCCCCAAAAATTCGTTCATCAAGGAAAGTCCCGGACCGCTCGTTGCCGTAAAAGAACGCGCGCCGTTCCAATTGGCGCCCAAAACCATTCCGATCGCCGCGAGTTCGTCTTCGGCCTGGACGATCGCAAAATTCTTTTTGCCGGTTTCTTTGTCAACGCGGAGCTTTTCGGCGTATTTTGTAAAATAATCAACTACGGAGGTCGAAGGCGTGATCGGATACCACGCGGCGACGGTTGCGCCGCCGTAAATCGCGCCGAGCGCACACGCCGTATTGCCGCCGATCAGGATTTGATCGCCGATCAGATCGCGTCTTTCAACGCGGATCGGCAGCGGATATTCAAAATGCTCGTGAACAAACGTCACGCCCATTTTTAACGCTTTGATGTTCGGTTCGATGAGCTTTTCCTTGCCTTTGAATTGCTCGCCGAGTTGCGATTCCAAAACACTGAATTCGATGTCGAAAAGCGCGGCGAGTGCGCCGATATAAATGATATTTTTGAAAAGCTGCCGCTGACGTGCGTCGCTGTAAGCGTTATTGGAAAGTTCCATCAGCGGAATGCCGATATAATTGATGTCTTCGCGAATGTATTGCGCGTGAAGCGGTTTACTGCTGTCGTAAAGAAAATAGCCGCCGCTCCGGACGCTCTGGACATCTTTCAACATACTTTGTGGATTGACGCAAACCATAAAATCAATGCCTTCGCGGCGTCCGAGATAGCCTTTTTCGCTGACGCGGACTTCATACCACGTCGGCAGACCTTGAATATTCGAGGGGAAAATATTCTTCGGCGTGACGGGAATACCCATCCGGAAGATCGCCTTCGTAAAAAGTGCGTTCGCGCTCGCCGAACCCGTCCCGTTGACGTTGGCAAATCTGATAACAAAATCGTTTATTTTTATTTCGCTCATTTATCTAAAATTACGGTTTTAAGGTTATTTCTTCTTTTATCTTATCTTCGATAATCTGCAAAAACTCCAAAGGCTGAACAACTTTCAAAGGTCTGAATTTTTGTCTGAATAATTTACTTTCAAAATCATAGCCGCGCATCAAATAAATC
>JANPDZ010000365.1:0-2236 GCA_031431735.1 Acidobacteriota bacterium
GCAACTTGCATCTCCACAATAAACAAATTTCCGCTTTCGTCTTGCGCCTTGACATCGACAATCGTCACTCTTCCACCACTTAAATTCGGCAGTTGATACGGATTGACTATCGTCACATCCGCAATCTTTTTTCCGCTTGGAAGTTCGAGGACAGCATTCAGAAATGAAATGAGAACTACCTTTTTATTCTCGTTGCCGAATATTTTGCGAAAGGCGACATCGTTTTTAACATCCACAAATTTCATAGCTCAAAGATACTAAATTTAGCTGCTTTGTTCAATGAATTTACTTCCTCCCGCCTCCCGCTTCTTGCCGAAATCGAATCCCGCGACAATATTTTTGCGGAGATGGATTATCGAATTTATCGAAGTTTGAGGAGAAAAAAATGAGCGACGGTTGGAACTTTGAGAGAACGTTGGCGATGGTCGAGTCATACAAATTGCTTCAGGATTGGAGCAAATGGCTGATCACGCTCGAACTTGCGATCTGTACAGGTCTTTGGACAAAACTAACCGCTGTGCCGAAACCGCACGGTTTGCTTTATGCGAGTTGGTTTTTGTTTCTGGCTTCGATCATCGTTGCGAGCGTCTTGCTGATCGTGATTTCTTTCAGCGTGCGCCGATTCGCCATTTCGGGGAATCGAAACATCGTGATTATGAATATTCTGCTTGGACTTGAGTATCTTTTCTTTCTGCTCGGACTACTGGCTCTCGCCGTCAGAATCGGACAAGTCTGGTTGATGCCCGAGTAAGCGGTCTTATCCAAATACTATCGTTAAATTAGCAATCAAATTTAGCCAAACCTACGGCACAAAAGCATTTGGCACAGGTTGGTCGCCCGTGATGCCGAATGTCACAATGCCGACTCCCGAAGTTGTCTGGTTGAGAAACCACGTCGAATTTGACGGACGGAAAACCGCTGTATCAAACTTGCCGTCACCGTCGTAATCACCCGGTGCGGGAACATCGCCCGAAGTCCCGAACGGAAATGAAAAGAACGAAAAATCTTCCGAGCGCAAAATAAACCAAAAGCCGGTGCTTGGGCGAAAAAAAGCAATGTCCGCACGACCGTCGCCCGTGTAATCGCCCGGCACGGGTTTGTCGGTTGATAAACCGAATTGCAAAGCGGCGGTTTGTCCCGTCGAACTCTTTGAATACCACCATTCACCTGCGATTGGTCGCCAGATGGCAATATCGGCTTTGCCGTCGCCGGTAAAATCACCGGGCACGAGTTTGTCGGTTGAAGAGCCGAATTGAAGCGCGCCGTTGCCGCCGGTCGAAGATTTCAGATACCACCATTCACCAACCGACGGGCGAAAGATGGAGATATCGGTTTTGTTATCGCCGTCAAAATCAAAAGGCGCGTCGTGAAGAGCGACCGAAGAAGCGCCGCCACCCCAAAAACCGCTGATTAATGTAAAATTTACGCCGTTTGAAGTCGTTCCGGCAAGCGTCTGCCCGATTGTTCCGTCGAGCGAAAACGTGCCGCCCGCGCCGCTTCCGCCGCCGTTGGCGATGACTGATTGTTTGATTTCAAAACTGCCGCCCGATTGGGCAAAAGTGAGATTCAGGAATGAACTCAAACAAATCAGACCACTGATAAAAACAATAGATTTCAGATATTTCATAAAATTTCTCCTTCGTAAAAGTATAAAAGCGTCCCGATTTTTCTATTTATTTCGGAGCGTTCACGTAATAACCGGAAACACTTTAGGTATCGGTTAAATACTGTTGTATTCCAATGCACTCGCAGTTGTTGTCCGGCTGTTAAATAAATTCGGGTTTGCTGACTATAGTTATGCCAATAATTATTGCTATTTAAAGAAACATTTTGTGGTGCAATATGATAAAAAATATTAACCGACGGAATCACAAGTTCAAGAGGGCTGCCGGGACCGGATGAACTCGGAACTACCTGATAACCTGCAATAAACTCGATTACTAATATTTTACCTTCTGGAACTGTAACAAGAATCCCCCCGTTTACAGCATTAGTATCTACACAAGTCTAAAAGGCTTGTTTTCAGCCTCGAAGAGGCGAAATATAATAGCCCAATGCGGAGCGTTGGGTGGCGGACGGCAAATTTTCAAGCCCTGCAAGGGCGACATCCGCCGATTGCGCCCTTTCAGGGCTTAGTATGGCGGTGATTTTTGACCTGGCGCGATGCGCCAGGCTATCATATTGCGCCTCTTCGAGGCTGAAATCCGGTCGCAAAAACTTGTGTAGATACTAATGG
>JANPDZ010000366.1:0-6838 GCA_031431735.1 Acidobacteriota bacterium
ATCGCTTCAAACGAAAACGCCGAGGGAATTTCTGAGATCAAAACCGCGATGCCCGGCAAACTCGTCCGCATCCTTGTCGAGATCGGGGCGGAAATTAAACAAGGCGAAAGCGTTTTGGTCGTTGAAGCAATGAAAATGCAAAACGAAATGAAAGCTCCCAAAGATGGAATCGTCAAAGAAATTCGCTTTGACGAAGGGGAAAATGTGAACGCCGGCGACGTTTTGGCGATCATCGAATAATATTATGAACAAATATCTACTGACTTTATGGGTTTTATTGATTTTAGCGGGATCGGTACAAGGCAAAATCACGCGTTATCTGAGCGGAAACAGCGCGAATGTCCAGCCGGTTTTGACCAGTCCGGTTTTGAATCTCGGCGGCGGCGGAACCGACGTTGATCCGGCGATTCAATGGATGATTGACAAGGCTCGCGGCTGCACAAACTGCGCGGCAAAAGTTGATGTCGTTGTGCTTCGCGTGACGGGTTCAAACGGCTATAACGCTTCGATTCTGGCGATGAACGGTGTTGATTCGGTCGAGTCAATCGTGATCACCAAACGCAGCGATGCATCCAACGCCGCACTCTCAACAACCATCAAAAATGCCGAGGTCATATTTTTTGCAGGCGGCGACCAGTGTGATTATGTAACAATTTTCAAAGGCACGCCGATTGAAACTTCGGTCGAGTTCGTTTATGCAAAAGGCGGCGCGGTCGGCGGGACGAGTGCCGGTCTGGCTATCCAAGGTGAATATACTTACGACGCCTGCCAGGCAAGCGCAACTTCGAGCGATGCTCTCGCAAATCCGTTTCATTCATCAATCACTTTTACCTACAATTTTTTTAATTGGAACGATATGCAGACGGTTATCACCGATTCGCATTTCCAGCAGCGCGACCGGATGGGACGCTTGATGGCGTTTCTCGCAAGGCAAATCAGAGATGGTAAAACCTCGACAGCGTGGGGCGCGGCGATCAATGAAGTGACCAGCGTCGTCGTTGATCAAAACGGTTTGGCAACTGTTTTGGGTAGCGGCAGCGCCTATTTCGTGTTTGCCGATCACACGCCCGAAATTTGCGAACCGAATCAGCCTTTGACGTTTTCAAATTATAAGATCTGGAAGGTTTTGCCCAATCAGACCTTTAATTTGCGCAATCGCCCGACGACAGGTTTTTATCAGATCAGCGTTTTGAACGGACAATTGAGCGGGAATCCATATTAGCATCACGAATACCTTTGGGTTTTTATTGCCTGATATAGAGTTTTCCTATAAAAATTTAACTGTCGAAAAAGCGGGGGCAGAGCCCAATGGCATTAAGTTAAGGAGAAAACGTAAAACAGACTGTTAGTCTGTTTCTCCGGCTTTCCTTTGTTATCAACAGGTTAGCGGCGCGAAATTTAAACAGGCTAACAGCCTGTTTTACGATTTTTCGCTTAACTTAACGCCATTGGGGCAGAGCCGCCCTTCCAGACCTGTCAATATCATAAACTTGTCTTTTTCTGCTTTAACTTGAATGAATTATCGGGTCATCAAAGCAAGCTCAAAACAATTTGAGGTCAGGAAGGACGGCTTTGCCCCAATGGCGTTAAGTTAAGGGCTGTTGCAAGATATCCAACAAACGCGGAACGCCCTTTGTTGAAATGCCCATAAATGCGAGACTTCAACAAAGGGCATTCCGCGTTTGTTGGACTTTGCTTAACTTAACGCCATTGGGCTTTGCCCCCGCCAAATGTTCAAAATGTCCATTTCAATTTTTATAGGAAAGCCCTGTTGCCTGATATTATCGAAAAAACTCAAATAACATTAAGGCGTTATCAACACAGGCTTTTTTTACAAATTTGGATCTACTGATATTGCTTGATTTCCGATTTTTTCGCTGACCAGATTTATTAGACTAACAGAAGCATTTTTTAAGCCTTCGTTTTTTTCGGTAAACCATTGTTCATCAACCGTTTCGTAGTCACGTTCGACGATGAGCGCACGGCGCGTTTCGACCGGAGCCGTGCCGCCGTAAATTGTCCGAATGGCGACAAAATTTTCCGGCGAAAGCGTTTCTATAAGCTCTGCGGCGGTCATCGAAATCTCGCGTCCGAGAATATCTTTTGAAGCATTTTGCAAAATCTCGTGCGTAATTTCCCCGCCGTCTGCAATGGCGTTCTTGACACAGGTTCCGACAATTTTGTGAGCAATTCCGAACGGAAGATCTTCACGCCGAACGATCGTATCGGCCAATTCCGTGACGGTGATAAAATTTTCACCGGCGCGTTTTTTGAGCGTTTCGAGATTAAAAGTCGCGGCTTTGAGCGTTGCGCCAAATAGCGAGACGGCACGGTTGGCATCGCGCATCGCGCTGTAGATCAGGGGCTGCAGATCATCTTCGACATCGTTAATATCACCGAAAGGCGTGTTGTGAACCGCCGTTATGACGCCCAAAGATTGTCCGAGAGCCTTGCTCCCGATCGCTCGAATATGTTCGAGCGCGACCGGATTGCGTTTTTGCGGCATGATCGAAGAACCTTGCACAAAACCGTCGGGCAGGCGAATGACGTTAAACTCCATCATTGCCATCAGCAAAAATTCTTGTGCAAATTTCCCGGTATTGACGAGCAAAGCGGAAGTCGCGCCCAAACATTCAGTAAAATAATCAACCGAAGCGATCGAGGCATAAGAATTAATGGTCGGCGCGGTAAATCCCAATAGTTCAGCGACACGTGGGCGGCTGATCGGAAATCCGGTCGTCGTGATCGCGCCCGAACCGAGCGGACAGAAATTCATATTTTCAAAAGCGCGTTGCAAACGTTTGATGTCACGCCCGACATTTTCTGCCATCGCCAGCAGTAAATGAGCCAGAGTCGAAGGTTGCGCAGGTTGCGTGTGCGTGTATGCAGGAATCAGCGTTTCATGATGCTCGGCGGCGAGATTTAGAAAAACCGTCCGCAAATCCATCGCTGAACGTAATAACCGAAGCGCGTCTTTTCTCAGATGAAGTCGGTAGATCGTCACATCAATATCATTACGGCTTCGTGCCGTATGCAGTTTCGCGGCTGTATCAATATCGCAATGCCTGGCAATTTCGCGTTGCAGGTAATAAAAAAGATCCTCAAAACTGCCGTCATATTCGGCGCGTCTGATTGAATCTAAATCAAGACTCCGCAAGGCTTTGAGCAAATCTTTTAATTCTGCGTCGGTAATGATCTCTTGCTCGGCAAGCATTAGGGCGTGCGCGTAATCAACATCAATATAAGCTTCGAGAAAATATTTTTTCGCGTCGTCGAAACAATCGGCAAGCACGTTTTCTTTGTAATTTTTCGCGGGGAATTTTTCTTCGTTCATAGATTTTTTGTATCTGATTAGATCTTTAGTTTTTGGGCTTTGGTTTTTGGTTTTATTCAAGTTAAACTCGTTGATTTTCAACCAAGATGCGCGGAAAAAAAGCCAAATAGGTGAGAAGTTCATCGCCAATCTATAATTTCTTTCAAAAAACCAAAAACCAAAGCCCAAAAACTAAAGACCTACTCAATCCGCGTCTAATTTTATTTTTTTCCGGCTTTCGGCAAACTCAACATATTCGCAAAAATCCGATACGCGCCCGAATTTCCGACCGGTAATTGGCGAAACCACGAATACGCCGTGTAAATATATTTGCCCTTGCCGATCTCGGCGTAGAGCATTCCGCCTTTGCTTTCGGCTTCGCCTTCGTCGTGCGTTTCAAGCAGCGGAATGTATTTATCGTCAAACGATGTGAAAGTGTATAAATTGCGTTCCTGCACCCAATTGGCAAAATCCGCATCCGTGATCTTGTTCGGGAAATTAAAGATCGGATTTGTCGGCTGCAGAATTTTAACGGGCGCATTTTCCTCAACTGTCCGGATATTTGAATCCATTTTTGCCGGTAGCGGCGGCAGGTTCATTCGAACATATTCATTCTGTTGATATTGCACGATCAGCGTTCCGCCATTTTTAACAAAATCGTTCAGACGACCGTTGTTAGCGACAAAATCAGGACGCACCTGCGAAGCGCGAATGCCGACGACAATCGTATCAAATCGTGACAAATCGCCGGTTGAAAGGTCTTTTTCGCCGAGCATCGTGACATCTAAACCCATTCGCTGAATTGCTTGCGGAACTTTATCACCGCTGCCCGTAATGTAGCCGACTTTAACGGGCGCAATTTTCAGATCCAACACATTGACTTTTGTCATCGCCCGCGAATAGAGCCGATGCGTTTGAATATGCGGATAGGCAATGGTTTGCATTTCCTGTGTATAAAGCCCTTCGCCAACCATTACCTGACCGTAAATTTCAAATTCTTCGGCTTTCGATTTAGCCGGAATTTCGACATCGAAAGTGATCGCGGTTTTGTCGCCTTTGCTTTTCAAATCGAATGTCGGTGAACTTGCGGTATATTTCAACTCTTTATTAGAATTGGAGTTTAGACTAACCATACCGCGAATCGGTTTTTGAGAATAATTTGTAATACTCATCACGAGACGCTTTTTCTGCGATTGGCTACCCGTCGGGACGATCAGAATCTTTTGGTCAAGACTTATTGAAATTGCCGGTACGACATTCAAATCACGACGAATTTCGCCGCGAATGTCGTCAGCGTAACGATACTGAACTTCCCTTTCGACCGTAATCTCCTGTCCGCCGATCTCCATCTTGATTTCGGCTGTGACAAGCGACGGTTGAAACGGCAGATTTTTAGCTGCGTCCGTGGCTGACCAATCAAAAGTGTAATTTTTGTTACGGGGATTTTCGAGCCAATACGGCTCGGTTGATTTCGCATCTTTCGCGGAAACTAAAGTAAAAAACGAAGCATTGAAAGCATTTTCACGGCGCGGACGAAAATTGTTTTCCTGCTGGATCGGTTCGGGCGAAGTTTCCGCCGTCCAGCCTTTCGGCGTTTTCAGAGAAACCGCTTTTACCTTCAAATCTGCATTTTCGGGCGCAAAAACCCGGACAGCAACGCTTGCCGAATCGCCGGCGACGATCGTTTCCGTATCGCAAAGAGCATCAACCACGACACTGCCAGCCATCTGCAATGCTTTAGCGAATTCTGTTTGTTTTTGACGCAAAAGAATTTTTGAATCAGGATTGCGGGTTGACCACTCTGCTTCAACTGCCTGTTTGTAACCTTTTGCCAAAACCGGAACGAGTTTTTGCGGAACGAAAGGTTCATAACTTTTCAAAGCCGTTTCCGCCGTTTCCTGCAATTCGTTTAACTTCTTCGCAAATGGTTCTTCGGCATTATTCGTGAGCGCGGCAAGGCCTTTGATCGAAGTGTCTAAACCGTCAAAAACGCTCGATTCTTTATCGGTCTTGTTCCCTAAATTCTCTGCTAGCCGCATTCCCGAAGATTGTTTACCGCGAAGTTCTAAAACGCCCATTTCTTGCGATTTATGCTGGCTTCGGCCTTCCATCGAAATCTCAAAATACGAGCGCCCGATCAAAGGATCGTATTCGCCCGTGTTGATTGTCAAGGTCGGCACATTATTGGTATTTTGTTGAAAACTCTGCGAAACGTAGAGTTTTTTGGCTTGCCACGCCTGCAATCCTTCTTTTAATTGTTCAGGAAACATTTTCGGATCAGCCGCTGCTTTGAAGGCGAGCGGCGTTAAATATCCGGCGAGCTGATGCTGTCCGTGTCCGTCGGTCGGCGTGCCGCTGAATCTGGAAATAATGACCAACGGGCGAAAAAGACGAATTGCCCTTACAATATCGCCGAGCGTTAATTCTTCGCCCCAGATTCGAGCGGCTTCCTCACGTTTTTTGGAAAAACCATAATCCATCACGCGGGTGAACATTTGTTCGCCGCCGTCAAGCCGGCGCGCCTGGAGAAGTTCTTCCGAACGAATCACGCCGAGCGGTTCAAACAATTCGTCGCCGATCACATTTTGTCCGCCGTCGCCTCGATTTAATGCAAGATAACTTGTTCGCGCCTGTTCTTTCCGCGCCAGATAGGCGAGCAGCCCTGAATCTTCATCATCCGGATGCGCACCGGTGTGCATCGCACTCGAAGTTGTTTGCAGGCGTTTCAAAATCTGACCCAAACCAAGTGCGCCGTTGTTGTAAATCGGGCGAACTTGCGCTTTTGTCGCCAGAGGCAGCCCTGAACTAACAAAAATTATAAGCAAAATAAAAGCTGCTAAACGATTTAAAGATTTCCGCATATTTTTTCTATTTATTAATTGTTTTTTTCCACTCGGGCGGAGCATCAAGTCTGATCCCGTCAAACAAAAAGCCGCCGTGTTGTTCGAGTAAATTCACTTCCATTTTTTTTACTTTTTCAGGCTTTCCGTCAACAAATTGGCAATTCTTAACAAATAACAATAATGCCCAAATCGGAAAAAGCGGTCGCTTCGCCGCGCACAATCGAACCGGCAAGCAACGCAAATTCAGCCGTCGGATATTTAGTTTGCAAAATCTCATTTGTAATCTTAACCAAATTTTCAAGTGTTGTATTACTTTTCATCCTTAACTGTCAAACTGATTAAATAACCGGCAAGCACCGTCACTAGACAGCCAATGACGTTAAACCACAAAAATTCTATTTGCGTGTAAAGACTCGCGATCCAAACCGAAGTGATTCCAAACATAATCCCAAAAAATGCGCCGCGCGCACGTGCCCGTTTGACAACAAATGCAAGGACGAAAACTCCGAGCAGCGAGCCGTAAAAAAAAGAACCGAATTTATTGACGACTTCGATCAGCGAACCGATCGAAGTTGCCTGAGTTGCTACCAAACAAGCAAAGATTCCCCAGACCAGAGTGGCAATCCTTCCAAAAAAAACATATTGTTTTTCGCTTGCTTCTTTCGCAAAATGGCGTTTATAA
>JANPDZ010000367.1:0-9917 GCA_031431735.1 Acidobacteriota bacterium
GGCGAAATGTCGGGCTACTACCCGACTCTGAACCTGTTTTTTTGTTAGGTTTAAATTTCAAAGAGCATAAGCCATAACTCTGAACCTATTTTCTAAGTGTCTGCGACAACCTCTTGCGATTTATTAAGATTACTGTGTCTGCGTCCGTAAAGGAAATAAATTACCAGCCCTAAAATCAGCCAAACGCCGAAACGCATCCAATTCGTGACACCGAGTTCGGTCATTAAATATAAACACGAAAGAACACCTAAAACCGGAATCAGCGAAAGTTTTTTGACAAAACTCGCAACCAACAAAACAACCATAATAATAATGAAAATCAGCACCGGAATTTTATGGGAAAATGCGCTGGGCCACGGTTCAACTACTTTTACGGCGGTCACGGTCGTCGTCGCGTTGACGGCGGTCACGGTCGTTGTCGTTTTGCCGTCCTCGGTCTTTGTTTTTTCTTCGGTCACAATCGTAATCGGCGGATTCTGACTTGGCGTGGTTGTTTTTTCTTCATTCACAAACGGCGTGAAAATCATAAAATAGCTCTTTTCGGTTTCGGCTTTTGCCGTATCGGGTGAAAATAAAAGCTCTTTTTCTCCGTTTGCCTCAACAATAAAAACCTTTTCCTTTGAGGTCGTAATGATTTTTTCTTTCTTGGGCAAAACAAATTTTATCTTTTTGGTTTCATCAACCGTGTTGACCGAAAACAGATTGCCGAAAATGCCCATTCCCTCCGAATAAACTTCTCCTTTCGCCAAATTTGATAAATCAAATGGCGAGTATTTATCGTCTTCCGAAATTTCCGACAGATCTTTCGCGGAAATTCTCAGATCGGTGCTTTTGGCTTTATCATTCAACGCCGAAATGCCGCTAAAATAAACAAGAAAAAACAAACAAAAGATCAAAATAACGGGCAGGATAAACTGTGCGTTAATATAGGGAACAAAGCGTTTCCCGTCTTGTGCAAATTCTTTTTCCTTGAATAAAACTCCCGCGCAAACCACCACAAAAGCAAACAAAGTTCCGATGCTCGCCAAATCCGTAACTTCCGTCAGATTCATAAACAGCGCGGGAATCGCGACGACCAGACCGGTAATAATGGTTGCAAACCACGGCGTTTTGAATTTCGGATGAATTGACGAAAAGATCTTCGGTAAAAGCCCGTCGCGGCTCATCGCCATCCACAGGCGCGGCTGACCGATCTGGAAAACCAGAAAGACGGTGGCAAGTGCGATTACTGCGCTGACCGCGATAAGTCCGGCAACCCATGGAATATTTGCGCCTTCGGGTCCGAAAACAAAAGCGAGAGGATCGCCGACATCGAGTTTTGTATAGCTGACCATTCCGGTCAGAACCAAAGCCAGCGCAATATACAAAATCGTACAAATGACCAACGACAAAATCATCGCAATCGGCAAATCGCGGCGCGGATTATTACATTCTTCGGCAGTCGTCGAAAGCGCATCGAAACCGATATAAGCAAAGAAAACAGCGGAAACACCTTTTAATACGCCGGTGACGCCGTTTGGTGCAAAAGGCGACCAGTTTTCGGGATGAACGTAGCTCAAACCCAGGAAGATGACGAGCAAAATCACGCCGATTTTCAAAATCGTCATCACATTTCCCGCCCATTTCGATTCACGAATACCGATAAAAACCAACGCGGTAATCAGTAACGTAATCATCAGCGCGGGAAAATCTACGATAACTCGCAAACTGCCAAGCATCGGCGCATTTGTCCACGCTTGATAGGCTTCGATGATTGGAGGCGTAAGCGAACTTGAAATGTTCGAGAGTTGATCGGAATTCATTTTGCTTAACGCATCCATCAAATAACCTTGACTCAAGGCTTGTTCGACCGCGTCTTTGCCACCGGCAAAACCACGCGAAGCACTCAAATAATCCATCGTCAAAAAAGCGGGAACTTGAATTCCGTTGATGCCGAGGCTTGGAAATCTGAGTCCTTTTAGCATATTCGTAAAATAATCGCTCCACGAAATAGCGACGGCAATGTTTCCGATGGCGTATTCGACGATCAAATCCCAGCCGATGATCCACGCCGCCAGTTCGCCCAAACTTGCGTAAGAATAGGTATATGCCGAACCCGCAACCGGAATCCGCGAAGCAAATTCCGCATAGCAAAGCGCGGAAAACGCGCAGGCAATCGCCGTAAAAACAAATAGAAACGACACCGCCGGACCGCCGTTATAGGAGGCTTTTCCGATCATTGCGAAAATTCCCGCGCCGACAATCGCGGCAACTCCCATCAAAGTTAAATCAAAAACGCTCAATGTGCGCCGCAGTCCGCCGCCTTCACCCGTGTGATCGGATAAACCAGCCGCGGCATCTGTCTGAATTTGTGCAATAGATTTTTTACGAAATAGATTCATAGTTCTTAAATTTTTTGACCTTAGATTTTGAAAAGACGTTTGTGGAAGCGTCGAATTTGTTAAAAATGCTGTTGTTTGCGAATTTTGAACGAATTTTTAAAAAGATGCAATGGAAATTGTGCGATATTAGACATTTTTTATTCGGAAGGGTGTAAAATCTTCTTGATTTGCGCTTGAAATTGCATTTTATTAAATTTGTGTTCCAAAAAAACTCTCGCTTTTGATGTCAATGAAAAATCGTCCGATTCACGAAAATTTAGATACAGCGTTCGTTAATTTGTCGGCGTTGATAAAATATTTGCGTCGCCGGCAGTTTGTCGGACAGGTGCGGATCGAACTCAGCGGCTACGAGGCCGACATTTATCTGACGGCGGAAAATCAGTTACGAGTGCGCGAATACGACCATATCGCCGGACGTATTGCCGAAGGCGAAGAAGCCTTGCAGAGAATTTTGATCCGTTCGCGTGAACCGGGCGGAATCATCAATGTTTATCAAACCGTCAGCGAAAGCGAAATTGTCGTTGACAAGGTTGAAAAGAAAGTGCCGATTACGGCACCGATTGCCGCGCCCATGGTTCAGGACAAACCGCTGACCGCCGAATTCAAAGGAACGAACGGCAATGGCAACGGCAATCCGAAGGTTGATCTTCCGGTCAACGGACACGCCCAAAATTCTGCGGATACGACTTCAAAACCGGATCAAAGTCCGCTGCTTGCGCCGAAATCCAAATTACCGAATTTACCTTTTGAATTTACCAATAAAGTTGAAGCCAAAGCCAAACAGCCAAGTCTTTCAAACGAAGAACGCGAACTGCTTTTGAATCTGACGAGCGAGCTTCTCGGAACGGTTGACCGTAGTCTGGGAATGGCAAAACTCGATTTTACGACGGCGTTTCAAAAGGCTTGCACGGAAATTTCGGCGGATTACCCGTTTATGGTTTCGCTTAATTATCGCAAAGGAAAAATCCATTCTTCCGAGTGTGCAAACCCGAAATTCTTTATTGCGGGAATTTTGGAAGCCTTGCGCCGGATTCTCGACAAACTCGGCGCCAACCCGAAATTCGGCGAAGTTTATCGCTACGCAACGCAGAGAATTCTCACGCTGATTCATCAACGCCGTCCTTTTTACGATAAATTTTCGATCACCAAACCGCTTGAAAAGATTCTTGGTGCGTAGAAGGATTTGGGATTTGGGATTTGGGATTTTTAGATGAATAATTATTAAAGCGTTTTTCATTGCTTTCAGTTTTCGGCGAAGATAATTTGGTCGCCGATCTGCTTTCAATCGCAAATCGCAAATCACAAATCGCAAATCAAAATATGGATTGGAAAATTTTCGGAACCGCTTTTTTAACGCTTTTTTTAGCTGAACTCGGCGATAAAACACAGCTTGCCGTCATCACGATGACCTCCGGCACTGAATCGAAAGTCTCGGTTTTTCTCGGCGCGTCGCTCGCTTTGATTACCGTGACGCTTCTCGGCGTTGTTTTCGGCGGCGTTTTGTCGCAGTATATTCCGACCGAATGGCTGCAAAGGATTGTCGCTGCCGCGTTTATCGTCATCGGCGTTTTGATGCTTTTCGGAAAACTCTAGCGAGTCTATTGGCAACCGTGTTAGATCGGGTTTCGCCTGCCAACATTGGACACGCGAACAATCTTTCTACAGTACCAGTAGATCCAAATTCCAGTTCATAAGTTTATTGGAAAATACTTTTTTTGAAAAAAGCTGTGAGAAATGTCGGAATTTACGCAACGCGCCGACCAAATTGAGGAAGGAGATCGGCTACGGCGAAAGCTATGAAATCTACTCGAAAGAAGATTTTCTGCCGAAAAAGCTGAAAGGCAAAAAGTATTATAAACATTCATTCAAACTCTTGCCAAAGATTGACAAGCGCGGTTGTTTGATCCAGATAAAATTGTCCAAACATCACCGATTCACCATCTTGACAATGCGCCTTATACACTTGTAATCTTTCTCTATTGCTAATATCTGATTGATTGGACGGTAAAAACCAAACTGTCCGCGAATCTAAAAGATGTGCGCAAGATCGTCGGAGTATGGCGATGACAAACACCAAGAAATTATCCGAACCTTTGAAGTTGAAGTTTGATTTCAAAGGCAGTTTCGCTAGAAGTGTTGACTAAAGAAAATGTCCATATTTGGGCATATATTTAGATACTATTTGAAGCCCAAAAATAAATAGATGCAGGGCTTATTCAAAGTAGGCGAGAATAAAAAACTTTCACGCTCTTTGATCCTAGAACTATCAGTTATCAACTATTCCGAAGATAAAAGGTTACTTTTCGGAATAGCTGATAACTGATAACCAAATCTTCGCCTTTGGCTACTTTGATTAAGCCCTGCTGATTGCTGACACATTTAGACTTAAATTTGCAACTTGTAAATTTTATCGAAACGGCAATTTCCGCCGGCTGATTGCTAATCGAAAATGAATCGCTGATAATTTTTCTGACCTAATTTCTAAAACATATTTCAAAAGGAGAGAAAGTTTTGAGTCCCGCCTTCAGGCGGCTTCACCTGCTTAAGTTTCAAGTTTCAACTGAAACAAAGGCCGTCTGGAAAAGTGACTCAGAACTTTGGAAATTTTATGAATCGAACATTTTTTGTTTGGCTTTTTGTCTTGGCTTTCGCTTTTTCTGTTTTCGCGCAGGACACCAAAGACATTGTTTCGACGCGCGAGATGGAGCGGATCAATTGGATGGAATTTAAGGAAGTGATTCCGTCGAAGATCAACACCGTGCTGCTACCGACCGGCACGCTCGAACCGCACGGCGTGATCAATAATGGCGCGGACAATACCGCACCTTTTGCGATGGCAAAGACGATTGCGCGCCGCACGAATGCGATGATCGCGCCAACGTTGCCGTATGGAATTACGGGTTCGATGGAAGCCTATCCGGGCGCGTTTCAGATCACCGAAGCCGCGTATCGTCCGTTCATCAAACAGATTCTCGAAGGTCTGGCGAAAAACGGTTTTAAGAACATCATCATCCTCAACGGTCACGGCGGCGGGCAAACTGCCGTTCTGCAAGCGGTCGCGGCGGAAGTTGCGACTGAAAAGAAGGTCAGAACTCTTGTCATAAATTGGTGGTCGTTTGCCTCAGACGAAACAAAGGAAGTTTTCGGCGAAGACGGCGGACACGCGGGTTGGAACGAAACCGCGTTTATTCAGGCGATCGATCCGACGCTTGTTAATAAAGAACGCTACAAGGAAGATTTAGTCACTCCGTATCCAACCCCCGGAACCTGGGCGGCCGTGCCTTTTCCGTCTTCGATCGGACTTTATCAAAAAGGACAGGGCTATCCGCAATTCGATCAGAAAAAAGCCGACGAGTATTACAAAAAAGTTACTGACAAAGTGGCGAATCTGATCATCGAGATCGTCAAAAAATGGGATATGGCGGGCGTTTAAACAGTTTTGAGTCCCGTCTTTAGACGGCTTTTCGCTCGCGTTTTTAGTTGATCAATGTTCAGTGTTGAGCCGTCTAAAGACGGGACTCAAAACTTTGCGCGAAATTTTTTGTCACAAAATTCTTCGTGATGGTGTTTTCCTGTTGTCTGCAAACAAAAAATACACAATCCAAAAGGAGCTGCTAATATGCAAAAAATTTCTAAAACTTTATTCTGTTCATTTTTAGCTTTTATAATCATCGTTATCGGAAACTACGTGATCGTCGCGCAAACGACGCTGACCGGAACCTGGAAAGCTGACACCAAAACCGACAAACCCGATAAGATTCACCTGAATTTCTCGCGCAAAACCGAGAAAGGCGACCGCAATCAGATGGGTTCAACCTACGATTACGCTGATTTGACAGGTTTGTCGCGGGAACAATCCTTAAGTAACGGCGCGGTCAAATTCAGTCTTGTCCGCGAAGCCGGACGCGTTGATTGCGAAGGCACGTTTCAAAATGGCAAAGGCTCGGGAACATTCGTGTTCACAGGCAATCAAAGTTTCGTTTCGGCGATGAAAACACGCGGGTTCGATTTTGAAAAATTCAATTCAAAATATGATGAAGACACCGAGGGAAATCGTCTGTTTGCCGCCACGACCTTGAATGTGACGACCGCTTTGGCAGACGATCTGCTTTCGGCCGACTTCGGTAAATTGGAGACGGACGATCTTTTCAAAGCGGCGATTTTCAAGATTGACGGCAAATTTGCCCGCGAAATGAAGGACAGCGGTTTTCAAGGCTTGACGTTTGAAGATTTGGTCAAAGCGCGGATCTTCAAGATTGATGCCGGTTTTGTCCGCGAAGTCGCGCAGATGGGTTTCGACAAAGAACCGTTTGAAAGCCTCGTGAAAATGCGGATCTTCAAGGTTACGCCCGAATTTATCTCGGAAGTGCGCAATGAAGGTCTGACGGATCTTGATGTCGAAGATCTGGTCAAAATGCGGATTTTCAAGATTGACGGAGAATTTATCCGCCAGGCACGTACCGACGGCGTTCCGCTGGAAGTCGAAAAGCTCGTCCAAAAACGCATCGGCGTTTACAGCAAAGACTAATTTTTTATTCAGTTTCAATTACTTTATTAAACAAGAAACCGCAGGAGAAAAATAATGTTACGAAAAATATTTGTTTTGTTATTGGTTGTTTCGGCAATCAATATATTTACACCAATCGCCCAAATGAAAACGGAAGACCAAAAAATCTCCGAATCCTTTGGCAAAGAGACCAATGTCAAAGAATACAAATTCAGTATTCCATCCGGGAAAAAAGCGCGGTTGACCTTTAAAACCATTGTAAATGATGGCAGTGTAAGACTCAGATTGCTTGATCCTGAAAAAAATCCCAGATTCGGCATGAGAATCAGTGCCGATAAAAACATTGCCGGCCGGGGACAAGGCTTTTCGGACGACCTTGATTTTATGACGGGCGATTGGAGCGTTGTTGTAAATGCCGATGAAGCAACCGGCAAATATGAAATCATCTGGGAAGTTGTCGATTCTAAATAAATTTCTTCCAGATTGTTCTAAAACTTGAACAATTATTTATGGTTGAGGACTCAGACTTTATCATCAGCGAAAAGGAGAAAGAAAATTTATCTCCTTTTTACCTTGGTTAGAGCCGTCTGCCTATTCAAACTGCTTCTTAAACTCTTCAAAATCTTGTCTGAACAAACTCAATTCGCTTTTTACATTTTCCAGTTCCTGTTCGAGTTTTTCAAAGCGTTCGTCGTTTGCCGTGCCCCGCGAAACTTTTTCGGGCGGTGTGTATGACGTAACTTCGCCGCACAAGAGATGCGCATAACGGGCTTCTTTTTGTCCGGGAGCGCGTTCGAGGCGCGTGATTAAAGGTTCGTCGCGTTTTGTCAGTGCTTCGAGCGTTTCGTTGGTGTCGTTCAAATCGCGGAAATCGTAAAGCCTGCCGGTGCGCTCTTTGATCTCGCCGATGGTTTGCGGGCCGCGCAGCATCAGGACGCACATCACGGCGGTTTCCGACGGTTCGAGCTCGAAAACCTGCGGCACCATATGTTTGTATTTCGGGACGCGCGAGGTGCTGCCGTAATAAACATAGACGATGTTTTTATCGCGCAGATCTTCCAATGCGTTTGAGACGGTTCGCTCGTCGTAACTGACCACGGGTTCGCGGTTCGTTTTCTGATTACACGCGGCGATCAGGGCATTCAGCGTCAACGGATAATATTCGGGCGTGGTCAATTGCTTTTCGACCAGCGCGGCAACGATTCGGGCTTCGGTTTCAGTTAAATTTTCGGACATAACGGTTTATTAGCATAATACATTTTCGCGTTAGTGTTTAGTGCATTACAATTTTAAACGTGAATATTTTAGTTGCCAGAAGTTCGCAAGAGATCGAAACGGCTTACGAAAGGCTCGCGGGTTCAACAATTTTAGGCTGCGACACGGAAACATCTTCACTCAGCGCACGGCACGGCAAGATCTTTTCCGTGCAGTTTTCCAACGGCGATTTTAATGTTTTGATTCCTTTGAGCGAAGGCGTCGCGCTTGGGAAACTTGAAGAGATCTTAACGAATCCGGACATCACAAAGGTATTTCATAACGCGAAATTCGATTTGGAATTCTTGCGCGAAAGCGGTTTTCAGACAAACAACGTCTTTTGCACGATGATCGCCGAAAAACTTTTGACAAAAGGTGCCGGACAATCGGCAAGCCTTGCCGAAACGCTTTATCGTTATTTCGCCGTTGATCTCGACAAATCGCAGCGTGCTAAATTTAACCGTAATTGGAACGGCATCTGGACGGAAGAGTTAGTTCATTATGCTTTGAGCGACGTTATTTATTTGCCGCGATTGATGCAGGAGCAAACGCTCTGGCTTGAAAGATTAGGATTGACGGAAAACTTTGCCGGACAAATGAAAAAAGTTTTGTAATTCACAAAGATCTTTTGCCGATAACTGCAAAATAATTTGCCCCGTCGGATTTAATAAATTCGACAATTTGCCAATTTGTATCCTTAAGAAGATCCTGCATTTCTTCCGGCGAAACGAAAAGATAATCAAACCATTCGCCGACAGTTTTGCCGTATCTGATCCGTAATCTGACTTGCCCCGCCATGCGGCCGCGCCGTTTATTCAACTTGTGATATTGCAAATGATTTTCGTCATCGGTTTGGTAAGGATTGAGAGTTCCGGCAATGATTATCGCATTGGGCGAAGTGATTCGCGCAAATTTTTTAAGCAGTGTCTTTGTATTTCTGCGGCTTCCGAATAATCCGAAGTTGTTTCCCAACATCAAAACCGTATCGAATGAATCGGGCTTAAATTTATCAACCTCGTTAATCGGTCTGACCAAAACCTTTTTCAAACCGCGCAATTTACAAACCTTGATTGCGCCGCGCGAATTATCAATTCCGGTAACATTGAAATCTTTCGACTGCAAATAAAGCGAGTGTCGACCCGCACCGCAACCAACATCCAAAACCCGGCCTTTCACTCTTTCGATTGCCTCGTGTTCGATGTCCGTCCAATCGTCATATTCGGAGAAATATAAACCGAAATTCGAGCCGAAATCAATATAATTGTCTTCTCTTTCAATTATTTCAGCCGTCGGTATTTGAGTATTGTATTGCGCCAAAAGCTGTTTTCCGTAAGCGTCTTGATTGTTTTTCATACAATTTCTCCTACCAACGATGATACGCCGGATGTCCTTCTTTGACGGCGATGAATGTTCCGCGACAAGTTGCACAAACTTTGTCATTGGCGATCAACTCGGCTTCGACAATGGCGCGGTCATCGGTTGATTCGACGACTTTTGCTGTTAAGGAATATGTAAAAAATAAGTTGTAATGGTTAGAAAAACCGACCTCATCGTTAAGCGGCTCGGTCTTTGCCGTTGGTCAAACTTAGTCGGTTGGCGGTCACCGCACCGCCTCTCAACGGTCATTATAAGTTATTACTCCTGATTCGCTCAAAAAAAGACCGAGTTCGGGATTAAATTTTTGAAAATGCAAACAAACGATTATTTCTGAGAAAAATTACATCAAAATCTTTGGTTTATGCAAAAAATCTTATCAAATTTTTGGTTTTTGCAGA
>JANPDZ010000368.1:0-9529 GCA_031431735.1 Acidobacteriota bacterium
CGCAAACAAAATCTGACGCTTTACATAATGGACGGTTTTGAAAAATACGTCGGATTGATGGCAAACTTGGGCAAATACAAAACAGGCAAATCGTGTCTGTATGTCAAACGATTGAGTGATATTGACGAGAATGTTTTGAAAGAATTGATTGAATTATCTGTCAAATATTTTAACGATAAATACGGAAAAAATTAATCTGGAGCAATTAAAAATATGGCAAATGAACTTTACGAAATTCCCGTCAAAACGATTGACGGGACGGACACGAATCTCGGCGAATACAAAGACAAGGTTTTGCTGGTCGTCAATGTCGCGTCGAAATGTGGTTTGACCCCGCAATACGAAGGTTTGCAGAAACTTTACAGCGAATATCAAGCGAAAGGTTTTGAAGTTTTGGGTTTTCCCGCAAACAATTTTATGGGGCAAGAACCGGGAACCGAAGAAGAAATTAAAGAATTCTGCGACTCGAATTACAGCGTTAAATTTCCGCTTTTCTCGAAAATATCTGTCAAAGGCGACGATCAGCATCAGCTTTATCATTATTTGACCGAAACAAAACCGGAAACGGACGTCAACGATGGCGGACTCGAAGAAAAGCTAAAAGGTTTTGGTTCGTCGCGTTCTGTACCGAGCGAAGTTTTGTGGAATTTCGAGAAATTTCTGATCGGTAAAAACGGTCAGATCGCGGCGCGTTTTGCGCCTGATGTGACGGCCGAAGACCCGCGTCTTGTCGCGAAAGTTGAAGAAGCTTTGGGGAAATAGTTTTGAGTCCCGCCTTTAGGCGGCTTTGCTCTCCCAGGTTAGCCGCCTAAAGGCGGGACTCAAAACGTAAAATTTATGGAAAAGCGAAAATTCGGCAAAACCGATATGGAATTTTCAGTGCTTGGATTCGGCGGCGCGGAAATCGGTTGGAATAATGAAACGGGCGCGACGGTCGAAGAATTATTAAATTCCGCGCTCGATGCGGGTTTGAACGTGATTGACACGGCCGCCGCGTATAAAACTTCCGAACAATTGATCGGGAATTCGGTCGGCAAACGCCGCAAAGATTATTATTTACTGACAAAATGCGGTGCGCTCGATGCTTTTACGCGTGAAGATTGGACGAAAAAGGGAATTCTCGAAACGATCGAACAAAGTTTAAGAAACCTGAAAACCGATTATCTTGATCTCGCGCAGCTGCATAGTTGTTCGGCGGAGATCTTGAATCGCGGCGAAGCGATCGAAGCATTATTGAGGGCGCAAGAGAAAGGCTATACACGATTTATCGGTTATTCGGGTGACAATGCGGACGCGAAAATGGCAATAGAAATAGGTGTTTTCGATTCTTTGCAAACTTCGGTTTCAATTGCTGACCAGTCGCCGATTGACGGCAACATTCCGCTCGCCAAAGAAAAAGGCTTGGGAATCATCGCTAAACGCCCGATCGCGAACGCGGTTTGGCGGCACAAAGAATTGCCGCCGGATTCGTATCATCATGAATATTGGAACCGGATTCAAAAATTAAAATTCGATTTTCCCGGCAAATCTCTTGAAGAAGCGACGGCGAATGCGATGCGTTTCACAATGACGATTCCGGGTATTGAGACAATAATTGTCGGGACAACGCGCCCGAATCGCTGGCAGGAAAATGCGCGTTTTGTGATGGAAGGAAATCTATCAGACGAGGAATTTGAAAAGATCCGTGACCGTTGGCGCTCCGTCGCCGACGAAAATTGGGTTGGAATGACTTAAGAATATTGCCTGCGAAACACACGAAAAGCACGAAAAAATCTGAAAATAAACTTTCGTAATTTTCGTGTGTTTCGTGGGCAAATCAAAAAAAATTATGAAAGCAATCAGAGTTCACGAACTTGGCGGAGCGGAAAATCTAACGCTCGAAGAAGTGGAAAAACCGACACCGAAAGCGGATGAGGTTTTAATCAAGACGGCGGCGGCCGGCATTAATTATGCCGATACGATGATGCGTGCCGGCAATTATCTGACGAAACCGGAATTGCCGTTCACGCTCGGTTATGAAGCCGCCGGAACGGTCGAAAAATTGGGCGAAAATGTTACGAATTTGAAAGTTGGACAACGCGTGTTGGCGACCACTTCGAGCGGCGGTTACGCTGAATATGCAACGGCGAAAGCCGCCGTCACGATGCCGATTCCCGATGAATTAGGTTTTGGCGAAGCGACCGCGCTGCTTGTCCAGGGTTTGACCGCGCTCGGGCTTTTGAATGAAGCGCGTAGCGGCGAAACGATCTTGATTCACGCAGCGGCCGGCGGCGTCGGCACTTTGCTCATTCAACTGGCGAAACACAAAGGCTTAACGGTTATCGGCACGGCTTCGAGCGAGCAGAAATTACAGCTCGTTGCCGAACTTGGCGCGGATTTTGCGGTAAATTACAGCGAAAACGACTGGACGGACGAGGTTTTGAAGGCAACGGACGGTAAAGGCGTTGATTGGCTGATCGAAATGGTCGGCGGCGATATTGTCGCGCACAATCTGAAAGTTCTCGCCAAACACGGCACAATGTGGATTTACGGTTCGGCAAGCGGTGAAGATTTCAAGGTTTCGGTCTTGAGTTTGATGGCGAAAAATCACACGATTCGCGGCTACTGGCTGATGAATGAATCGGTCGGAAACCGTATCAAATTTACCAGAGAATTACTCGAACATCTCGCCGCCGGACGTTTGAAAATCCACGTCACGGAGTTTCCACTCGAACAGGCGCGCGCTGCGCACGAAGCGATTGAAAGCCGCAAAACGACGGGAAAAGTTGTTTTGACCGTAAAATAAATCACTAACGCAGAGAGTGCGCTGAGGATGCAGAGAAATTAAAAAATAAATCTCAGAGTTCATTTGCGCGCTCTGCGTTGAAAAAAAATGATTGTAAAAGACAAAATAATTCTCGTCACGGGCGGCGCAAACGGTATCGGTAAGGCTTTGTGCGAAAGATTTTACGCTGACGGCGCGGCAAAGGTTTTTGTTGCCGACATTGATTTTGATAATGCCGAAGAAGTCGCAAAATCAATCAATGGAAAGGCTCTCAGGCTCGATGTTTCGGACGAGGCAAATTGCCGATCGGTCATTGCAGAAATTTTGAGCGAAGCGGGCAGGATTGATCTTGTTTGTTCAAATGCCGGAATCGGCGGCGCGGACGGTTGTTTGGAAGTTGCCAATGACGTTTGGCAGAAGATCTATGAAGTCAATGTTTTGTCGCATATTTATCTGGCGCGCGCGGTGTTTCCGGCGATGATCGAACGCGGCGCGGGCGCATTTCTGATCACCGCATCAGCGGCCGGTCTGCTGACACATCCGACCGCCGTTCCGTATTCCGTTTCCAAACACGCGGTCGTTGCGCTGGCAGAAAATCTGGCGATCGAATTTCACGCAAAAGGAATTTACATTTCGTGTTTGTGTCCGCAAGGCGTCAAAACGAATCTGATCGCGAGTGCGGAAGGCGAACCGGAAAATTTTCTGATGGCGGAAGCGATTTCGGTTGAAGAATGTGCCGGGGCGGTTGTTAATGCTCTGGAAAAAGAGACTTTCCTGATTCTGCCGCACGCGGAAGTCGCCCAATATATTGTCAACAAAGCGGAAAATTACGACCGTTGGCTGCACAGTTTACGGAAACTTCGCAATGCTGTTTTAGCTGAAAAAAGCGGATTTGCAAACAAATAAATTATGAAAGTTTTTTTAACGGGCGCAACCGGCTATGTTGGTTCGGTCATCGCTGAAAGATTAAAAGGAAAAGGCTATAAAGTTGCCGGTTTGGCGCGCAACGAAGAAGCCGAGGCAAAACTCGTCGAACGTAAGATAGAAGCGGTGCGCGGCGAGTTAAGTGATTTTGACGCTTTGAAAAATGCGGCCGGAGATTCGGACGCGGTGATCCACACGGCGTTTAGCCATAGTTTTTCGGATTACAACGACGCGGTGAAATTGGACAGGGAAGTTATCAAAATCTTTGGCGAAACGCTCAAGCAGACGAATAAACCCTTGATCGTCACGTCGAGTTCGGCGATTTTGGGAGATACTCGTTCAAATGAAGCCGACGAAGATTACCCGTTTGGGGAAAATTCACCGCGCCGTCTGCGCGGTGAATCCGAGCGCGACGTTTTGCAGCTTTCATCAAAAGGCATTCGGAGCATTGTTTTGCGTCTGCCGCTGTTTGTTTACGGACGTTCGGGAAGTTCATTCGTGCCGTTTGTGATCAATCAGGCGAAAACTGCAGGGACGGCAAATTATGTCGAATCGGGCGACCGACGCGTTTCGGCGGTTCACGTCGGCGACGCGGCGGATTTGTATCTTCTGGCGCTCGAAACAAGCACGGCAAAAGGTCTTTATAATGTCGCGGCGGAAAGCGTTTCTTTGAAGGAATTGAACGAGGCAGCAGCGCGTCTGCTTGATATTAAAGCGAAAAGTATTTCGGCCGACGCGGCGCGTGAACAGTTCGGCAAGATGTTTGATTTTCTTGCGATCAATAATCAGCTAGATGCGTCGAAGGCGAAAAGCGATCTGCGTTGGTCGCCGAATTCGTATAATTCGATTTTGGAAGATATCGAAAACGGTTCGTATCGGAAATACAAGGAGTAAAATTTTGAACAAAAGACATTATTTGAAATAAAGAAATTATCCACTTTAGGGACACGAAGATTTCACAAAGGTCAGAAAAAAGTTGCCAATTGATTCAATTCGAGTCGACAAGGGGCGATAAATATTTCAAAAAAAGCGAAAAACCTTCTTGGTTTCCAACGCGTGAAACGAGCGTGGATAGTTATTTCAAATAATCTCTAATTTGAACAAGGGGCAAAATGACTGAAAAAATAAAAGCATACGCGGCGTTTGAGCCGAAGGGAAAATTACAACCGTTTGAATTTGAAACGGGCGAATTGGGGAGCGAGCAAATCGAGATCAAGGTTGATTATTGCGGAATCTGTCATTCGGATCTGTCAATGCTCAATAATGATTGGCGAATGACGCAGTATCCGTTTGTCGGCGGACACGAAATCGTCGGCAAAATTATCGCGTCGGGCGAAAATGTCAAAGGTTTGAAAATCGGCGATAAAGTCGGTTTGGGCTGGAATTCGGCAACCTGCGGACATTGCGACAATTGTATTTCGGGTTTCCAGATAAATTGCCCGATGCTCGAAGGAACGATCGTCGAACGCCACGGAGGATTTGCCGACCGGGTTCGCTGCAATTGGGATTGGGCGGTGAAGTTGCCCGACGCTTTGGACGCATCAAAAGCCGGACCGCTTTTTTGCGGCGGCATCACGGTTTTCAATCCGTTTGTCCAAAACGCCATCAAACCGACCGATAAAGTCGGCGTCATCGGCATTGGCGGACTTGGACATCTCGCGTTGCAGTTTGCCGATAAGTGGGGCTGTGAAGTGACGGCGTTCACGTCGGATCTGTCGAAAACGGATGAATTAAAACAACTTGGCGCGGATTTTGTTGTAAATTCGCGCGACGAGGCAGAAATCGAAAAACTCAAAGGGAAATTCGATATGATTCTTTCGACTGTCAATGTTTCGCTGAATTGGCAATCTTACCTTGCGGCACTTGCGCCGAAAGGGAAACTGCATCTTGTCGGGGCAACGCTCGAACCTCTTTCGGTTGTCTCGTTTAATCTGATTATGGGGCAAAAAAGCGTCACGGGAACGGCGACGGGAAGTCCGATCGTCGCGCGGCAAATGGTTGAATTTTGTGCGCGGCATACCATTGAAACCGTCACGGAAAATTACAAAATGTCGCAAATCAATGAAGCATTCGAGCGATTGGAAAGCGGAAAAGCGCGGTATCGGATCGTGCTTGAAAATGATTTTTAATTTTAATTTTAACGAACAAGGAGAAAAAAATATGCCGGTAAGAACTGCGGAAGCAGAATGGAAAGGGAATTTAACGGAAGGTAAAGGGAATATAAAACTCGGCAGTGGGGCCTACGAAGGCGCGTATTCGTTTGCGTCGCGTTTTGAGGAAGGAAAGCCGGGAACGAACCCCGAAGAACTGATCGGCGCGGCGCACGCCGGATGTTTTACGATGGCGCTTGATGCGGCTTTGACGCGCAGTGGATTTACGCCCGAAAGGCTGCATACGACGGCGCGCGTTCGTCTGGACAAAGTTGGCGACGCGTTTAGCATCACAAAGATCACGCTTGAACTCGAAGGCGAAGTGCCGGATCTGTCGAAGGCGGAATTTGACAAGTTCGCTCAGAGCGCAAAAGCGAATTGTCCCGTTAGCAAGGCTTTAGCGGGAACAGAGATCGAATTGATAATTAAGTAAGGCGAAGAAAAAAATGTCCGCAGATGACGCAGTTGATTGAAGGTTTTTCGGCATCGCCGGACAGAATGTTTCCGCCGTACAGCTCTTGCAAAGTCAGAAAAATCGGGCGCAGAGCAACCCTTCCAGACCTGTTAATGGTTTTATCAGGTCTTTTTCACCTTTAACTTGAGAAAAGTTAAGGTGTATCAAAGAAGTTAAAGATAATTTCAGGTCTGGAAGGGTTGCTTTGCGCCAATGGCGTTAAGTTAAGGAAAAATTCGGCATTAATCGTAAAACAGGCTGTTAGCCTGTTTAAATTTCGCGCCGCTAACCTGTTGATAATAAAGAAAAGCCATGGAAACAGACTAACAGTCTGTTTTACGTTTTCTCCTTAACTTAACGCCATTGTGCTTTGCGCCCGCCAAACGAACATTATGGATAATTTTTAGGAAAACCTCCGACTTTGCAAGAGCCGTGTTCCGGGCCGGACCATTTCGTTCGATACTATAATCTTGCGGCCGAAAATGGTATTCTTTTAATTTCGATGGATGAGCCAATTCCGGCGGTGATTGCCGGATCGGGCGAAAGCGAAATTATTTTCGAAGATGGCGGCAGGTTTCGGGCATTGATAAGTTACAGAAGATCTTAACCGATGAAGCGTTCGGGCGGTGGCAGAAAATTGTCGTCCTGCGCGATACGCACAGATCGGAATTTGAAATAATACGTTTGGAGAAAAAAAATAATTATGAGTGATTTTACAAAAGCAGTTAGCGATACGAGTTTTCAAAATGATGTTTTGGGTTCAGACAAACCTGTCTTGGTTGATTTCTGGGCTGAATGGTGCGGGCCGTGCCGCGTGATCGCGCCGACGGTCGAAGCCGTCGCCGAGCAATTCAGCGAACAGGCAAAAGTCTATAAAATGAATGTGGACGACAATATGAGCGTTCCGCAGCAATACGGCATTCGCGGTATTCCGACGCTGATTTTATTTAAGGGCGGACAAGAACAGGAACGCTACGTCGGCGGCAACATCAGCCGCGAAAAGCTGGCGGAAATGGTTGAAAAATACGTCTGATTTGAGGGATGAGGGATGAGGGATGAGGGATGAATTTTTTCATCTCTCATCTCTTTTTTTATTTTTATGAAAGCGATAATAGTCAGAGAATTCGGCGCGGCGGATGTGATGAAACTTGAAGAAGTTGCAACGCCGTCGCCTGCGGCAGATCAAATATTGGTCAAAATCAAAGCGGCGGGCATCAATCCGGTTGATACTTATATTCGTTCGGGACTTTATCCGACAAAACCGTCTTTGCCATACACACCGGGCAAAGACGGCGCGGGAATTGTCGAATCGGTCGGCGCAAACGTCACGAAATTTGCCGTCGGCGATAGAGTTTTGACGGCCGATTCGGTGAGCGGAACTTACGCCGAGTTTTGTTTGTGCGAGGAAAAGCATCTGATCAAACTGCCCGAAAATGTCTCGTTTGAACAAGGCGCGGGCGTTTTTGTTCCATTTGCGACCGCCTATCGCGCACTTTTTCAAAAAGCGAAAGGCGCAGCGGGCGAAACGTTGCTGGTTCACGGCGCATCGGGCGGCGTCGGCACGGCGGCGATTCAGTGGGCGAAAAACGCGGGATTGACGGTTATTGGCACGGCGGGTTCTGAAGAAGGGCAAAAACTTGTCAGGGAGCAAGGCGCAGATTTTGTTTTCAATCACGCGGACGAAAACTATTTGCAAGAGATCCTAAAAGCAACGGGCGGCGTTGACGTGATTCTTGAGATGCTCGCGAATGTCAATTTGGTTAAGGATTTTGATGTTCTGAAAATGTTCGGACGCATCGTCATCATCGGCAATCGCGGAAGTTTGGATTTCAATCCGCGTCTGACGATGGGCAAAGACGCGAGCATTTTCGGAATGGCGCTGTTTAATGCTTCGGACGCGGAAATGAATGAAATTCACACTGCTATTTTTGAAGGCTTGAGCGCGGGTTTTCTAAACCCGATTGTCGGCAAAACATTTCCTTTAACGGAAGCCGTCAAAGCGCACCGCGCCGTTATCGAAGAAAAAGCATTTGGAAAAATAGTCTTGAAAATATGAAAAAAGCCGAAGAATACACCGAAATAATATTGCGCGATGAACGCGAAAAGATTGTCACGGAAACGCCGACCATTTTTCAGGATGACAAGATCGAGCGAATTTACGAATTTGCCGATGGCGCAGTCGTCAAATACGAATGGCAATCCGCGCCCGACGGCAGAACTTCCGCGATCGTCGAATTTAATCATCGCTTTACGCTCATAAATCTGCCGACACCAAATCCGAACGGGTTCAAAAGAGGAGTTATTAAAGAAATAAATTATCCGCAAGCTTAAATTCGGTTGACATTATCAATTGATGTGGATAATTGAAAGAATAAAATTTTTCCTGCCGGATTTCTGCCCGCGTAAATGATAAAAACCTGTTGCGCTGTTGCAAAAGGCTTTTATCATTCACCATATATTTAAACCGCAGACAACTCAAAATAATGCAGAAGATTTTCCTTCGCTTGCGGTGTGAGTTGAACGATTTGAAAATAAACTTCGGGATACAGGTAATCTTCGCCGCTTTCGTCAACTATCCGCAGATGTTCTTTCGGGTCGCGCTCCAACGGCTCTAAAACAGGATAAAGTTTGTTTGGAACGAAATCGCCTTCATCATCATTTACCAAACACAATGCAAATCCGATAATATTCATAGATTTAGTCTAAAAGTTGCTTGACTTTAATTTTTCTTTTTCCAATGCCGTGGCATTCATACCAGTGCAGTTCGGCAAGTCTGATTTCGCCTGTGTATAATTCAACCAACGCCGTTCCTTTGAGTTTTCGCCAATTCAAGCCGCCGAATTTTTCTCTCAACAAACTTAGTTCGTCAATCGAAAACCGTCGCGCAATTCTCTCAATATTCTCAATCGGCGAAACCACTCTACGGAATTTTATCATAGTTAAATTGGTGTTGCCGAAATTTCTTTGCGCGCTTTAGTAATGCCTCAATAAAAAGTTAGATCTGCCCACGCGCTAAAAGAGAGAAATAAATCAATGTTTGTTTATTTTAGTTTGAGAAGTTGCGCAGTTGAAAATTAAATTAAGAAATAAAAGCGATTACATTCGGAATAAGTGATAGGTGAAAAGTGATAACTCCTGATTCGCTCAAAAAAAGACCGAGTTCGGGATTAAATTTTTGAAAATGCAAACAAACGATTATTTCTGAGAAAAATTACATAAAAATCTTTGGTTTATGCA
>JANPDZ010000369.1:0-2021 GCA_031431735.1 Acidobacteriota bacterium
TACGAAAATGTTTTCAATGTTGATTTTGTTGACGAATTGGCGTTTCCCGATTCACGCGAAGTCATCGAAGAAATCAAAAAACTCGTTGCGCTCCTTAATCGGTACAATCTTGCCGAACTTGGTTTCGACATTATCGGCAGAATTTTCGAGCGTTTGATTCCGTCGGAAGAACGCCATAATTTCGGGCAGTATTTTACAAATTCCGATGTCGTGGATTTGATTCTAAAATTCTGTCTGAAACACGAAACCGACAAAACGCTTGACCCGAGTTGCGGTTCGGGAACTTTTCTTGTCCGTGCTTATCAGCATAAAAAGTTGATGAATAAACGCCTTTCGCACGAAGAAATTCTCGAAACAATTTGGGGTAATGACATTGCCAAATTTCCCGCGAGTCTTTCGATTATCAACCTTGCAATCAACGATTTATCGGTGGACAAGAATTATCCGAACATCATCAAGGAAGATTTTTTCAACATCAAAGTCGGCACGGACGGCATTGATTTGGAAGCGTGGCGCGACCGGACAGCGCAGACTTTGAGCGGAAAGGAACGCGCATTGGTTTATCCGAAACAGTTTGATGTAATTGTCGGAAATCCGCCTTACACACGACAGGAAGAAATTTCGGAACTCGCGCCCGAAGATGTTGAATACAAAGAAAATCTGATTGAAAGTGCGGTCAAAGTCGGCGGCCAGAAAATTGCCGAATTGAGCAAACGCGCCGGAATTCACGCTTTCTTTTTTGTTCACGGCTGGAAGTTTTTGAAGGAAGGTGGACGGTTTGGTTTTATCGTTTCAAACAGTTGGCTCGATACGGATTACGGGCGCGGTTTGCAAGAGTTTTTCTTGAAAAATTATAAAATCACGGCAATTATCGAATCGAAAATCGAGCGTTGGTTCTCGGAAGCCGATGTTAATACGTGCATCGTAATTTTGGAAAAATGCTCCAATCAGGAAGAACGCGACCAAAATCCGGCGCGGTTTGTTTATCTCAAAAAACCTTTGCGCTCATTTATTCCGCCGACTTCCGACCAAAAAGACGAAGAAGTTCGGCGGCAACACGCGATTGAAGATTTTTGCGACACGGTTTTGACGCATCGCAAAATCTACGAAAACGATGATTTTCGTATTTATCCGATTCAGCAAAGCGAACTTTATGAAGAAGGCTTCGATGCGGAAGAGAAGAAATATATCGGCGCAAAATGGGGCAAATATCTGCGTGCGCCCGAAGTTTTCTTCGAGATTTTGCGAAAATGCAAAGACAAACTTGTTCTGCTCAAAAGTTTGGCAAAGGTGCGTTTCGGCATTAAAACAGGCGCGAATGAGTTTTTCTATTTGACGCAGGCGCAGGTTAAAAAACACGGAATTGAAAAGAAGTTTTTGCAACCGATAATTTTCTCTTTGAAGGAAGTTAAAGGTTATCGGCTCGACAGGAAAACTCTCGGAAACCAAGTCATAATTTGCCATAAACCGAAAGCAAAACTGAAAAATACAAACTTGCTGAAATATCTTGAAAGCGGCGAAAAAAAAGGCTTTAACAAAAGACCGACCTGCGCTCAAAGAGGCAAAGATTCTTGGTATGTTTTAGCCAAAGATTGGAAATACGCGCCTTTAATTTTCCCTTCAAAAGTTGGCGAAAGAATGCCTGTTTTTCTCAACGACAAGATTTTTGAAGATAAAAAACTTTATGGAATAACACCGAAAGAAAATATTGATGTGATTCTTTTGGCGGCAATTCTGAATTCGACTTTGGCGAGAATGTTTATCGAATTTACTTGCCGACAATTAACAGGCGCACAAGCAATTGCAGATATTGATGTGATTGTCGTCAAAAGTTTGCTTGTTCCTGATTTTGATAAAATTTCCGATGAAGTAAAAGAAAAGTTGAAGCAATCCTTTGAAAAACTTTTGAAAACTTCCGCCGAATCGGTTTTCAAAGAAATTGCGCCAACGCCTGAAGAAGTTTCGTTTGAAAAAGTCAAAGCCGACCGTTTGGAGTTGGATAAAATCGTTTTGCGCGATAT
>JANPDZ010000370.1:0-10756 GCA_031431735.1 Acidobacteriota bacterium
GCAAAACTCGATTAAGTAACGAAAAAACAGGGAAATTTTGGGGAAAAATTGACGAAATTTGCTTTTGACGGTATGCTGTCTGCTAACGAACGCAAACGGGAAGTCGTCCTAGCCACATGTGGTTGGATATACGAAAACGAGACGGAATACCACCCTGCCCTTTTCCAGCCATTTTTATTTATTCTGGCGTAAAAAATCATTTTGAGGCTTAAATGCAAAAGCCGGTTCATCAAATTTATTCCTTCGATGAGTTCACGCTTGACCTGACTCGCGGCTGTTTATTGCGCGAAACGGAAGAAGTAAAACTCCGTCCGAAATCATTCGAAGTCTTAAAATATCTCGCTGAAAACGGCGGACGGCTGATCAGCAAAGACGAACTCATCGAAACCGTCTGGCAAGGAATGGCGGTCACGGACGATTCGCTTGTCCAATGCCTGAAAGACATTCGCCTTGCCTTAAATGATAAATCACAAGCCTTTATCAAAACCGTGCCGCGACGCGGTTACATTTTCGAGAAAGAAGTCAGCGAAAACGGCACGGCAATTTACACCGAAGAAACGGCGGGTGTTCATCTCGTCATTGAAGAAACGCTTGAAAGCGGAAGCGGAGAAATCAGTCGGCGGCAACAGTCGGCATTTGGCAGGAAAGTTGATTATCTAATCGGTGTAGTTAAACGCCGCAAACCGACAATGTTCGCGTTGTTGACTGCATTGGTTATCGCATCTGTGGGAATTGGATATGTTTGGTATAGTTTTATCAATTACGCGCCGATGAATTTTCAGGCGCAAAAATCAACCAGACTGACCGCAGTTGGACAAGCCGTCTCTGCCGCGATTTCTCCCGACGGTAAATATATTGTGTATGTTGTGGAAGACGGCAAACAACAAAGTCTTTGGCTACGGCATATTGCCAGCGAAAGCACAGTTCAAATCTTGCCGCCGGGCAAAAGTGTATTTTCCGGTTTGCAGTTTTCGCCTGACAGTAACCGTGTTTATTTCAATGCCGGAAAGTCTCTGTATCAAATTCCGGTTTTGGGCGGAACACCCGCCAAAGTGCTGGACGATGTGCATGGCGGATTGACCTTTTCTCCCGACGCAAAGCAAATCGCTTTTCGCCGCATTCAGGGTGAAAACCGGGAAGTGAACTCGATTATCATTGCCGATGCCGACGGGACAAACCAACGACAACTCATTACCCGCGAAGATATTTTTGACTCACCAATAGCATGGTCGCCGGACGGCAAAGTTATTGCTTGCCTCCGCATAGATCGTGCGGAACTTCATACAAAAGAGATTTTGGCGGTGCAGGTTGCCGATGGAACTGCCGCGCCGATACCGTCGCTACTTTGGTTAAACATTGGGCAAATAGTTTGGATGCCCGATGGGAAAAGTCTGCTGATTGTGGCGGAAATTATGGAGGGAGACGAGGCTGGAATAAGCCAAATTTGGCAGGTTCAGTATCCGGGCGGCGTAGCGCGGAATATTACAAACGATTCAAATTATTACACGAATGTCAGTTTGACGGCAGACGGGCATTCTCTGGTTTCCGTCAAACTCGAACAGGTGGCGCATATTTGGATGATGCCAGCCGATGATATTAACCTTCTGCGGCAATTAACATTCGGCTCTGACAAATATGACGGCACATATGGAATATCTTGGTTACCCGATGGCAGAATTGTTTATGACTCTGCCCCAAATAGAAAACCTGAAGCGTGGATAGTCGGAGCAGACGGGAACAATTCGAAACAACTAACCCCTAACGCCGGCTCGACAACAGTTTCACCTGACGGACGCTGGCTTGTTTTTCAATATCCGGCAAAGGAAAAGATGGGTTTGTGGCGAATGGAGATAAGCGACGGCAGCAAAAAGCAAATAACCCAAAAACCTGATTTATGGGCAACCTTTTCTCCCGATAGCAAATGGGTGATTTATCAAGGCTTTACTGATCAAATTCCACCGGCTTCCCTCTATAAAGTTTCGATTGACGGCGGAGAACCTATTCAATTGACGAAAAATATCGTCCCGTTCTCCCCGACGGTTTCGCCTGACGGCAAGCAAATCGCTTTTTCTTTCGGAAAAATGGAAGAAGATCAGTATCGTCAAAAAGTTGCACTAATACCGTTCAGCGGCGGCGAAATCGCCAAAATGTTTGATGCAAACTTGCAACACACTTACGGAAATCTGCAATGGACATCAGACGGAAAAGCCATCTACTACATCGTTTTCAACAATGGAGTTTCGAATATATGGCGACAACCGATTGACGGCTCTGCGCCTGTGCAAGTTACCAACTTTACCAACGACCGCATCTTCAATTTTGCATACTCGCCGGATGGTTTATCGCTGGCACTCTCACGCGGCACATTTAATAGTGATGTGGTTTTAATTGTAAATGTCAAATAATGGGAAAATGGGAATCTCACTACAAGTAACAATCCGCGCATTATTCAATCGGTGTGAAATTTAATTTTTAACTGTCAGGGGTTTATTCTTGCAGAGCAATCAATTGAGATTTAATATGCAAAAGCCGATTCATCAAATTTATTACTTCGACGAATTCACACTTGACCTGACTCGCGGCTGTTTGTTGCGCGAGTCGGAAGTAATCAGACTGCGCCCGAAATCTTTTGAAGTCTTAAAATTTTTAATCGAAAACAGCGGACGGCTCGTTAGCAAAGACGAGTTAATCAAATATGTTTGGATGAACACGGCGGTCACGGACGATTCACTCGTGCAATGTTTGAAGGACATCCGCCTTGCTTTGAACGACAAATCTCAAGCCTACATAAAAACCGTCCCGCGACGCGGTTACATCTTCGAGAAAGAAGTCAGCGAAAACGGCGCAAAGATTTTCACGGAAGAAACTATAGGCGTTCACGTCGTTATTGAAGAAGCAACGTTGAGAAGTGGAGAAGAGAAGAAAGAGAGAAAGAGAACATTTCTCAACATCGCCAAACAAAATAGGCGAGCTACGATTTTTGTATTGGCTTCTCTCATCGTTGTTGTGACAGTTTTCTGTTATCTATGGATTAGGTCTGATTCCAAACAAACTGAAATGCAAATGCCAATTAAATCAATTGCCGTGCTTCCGTTTAAGATACCGTCAAAAGAAAGTGGTAACGAATATCTTGAAGCGGGAATGTCCGACGCTTTGATTAAAAAACTTAGCAAACTGAAACAGATCATCGTTCGCCCGTCAGAGTCGGTCGCTAAATATGCCGAGCAAAAACAGGATGCTGTAACCATCGGTCGTGAACTCAAAGTGGACGCAGTGCTGGAAGGAACAATTGAACAAATAGATGAACAGATTAGCCTAACCGTGCAATTAACGGAAACGACAAACGGAAAGCAACTTTGGACGAAAACATACGATGAAACATTTAAGAACATCTTTACCGTTCAGGATTTAATTACAAAATCAGTAGCACAGTCATTGAATATAAGGTTAAGCCGCGAGGAAAACGAACTTTTGACAAAACATTACACGGATAACACAAAGGCTTATCAGGCATACCTCAAAGGCGTGTATTTTCTCAGCAGTTACACAGTCGAGAACCAACCCAAAGCTCTTGAATATTTCCAACAAGCAATAGAAAACGACCCAAATTACGCCCTGGCTTACGCAGGCTTATCCGATTATTACCTGTATGCCAACGATTTATCACCGTCGGAATCGGCACTCAAAGCAAAAGCGGTGGCGGCTAAAGCATTGGAACTTGACGACACGCTGGTTGAAGCACATCTCGCAACGGGACTTATCAAAATGATTTACGATTGGGATTTATCGGGTGCGGAAAAAGATTTCAAACGAGTTTTAGAACTTAACCCGAACAATACGACTGGTCTTGTCAGACGCAGTAATGTTCTGTTCTTGCAAGAACGATTTGATGAAGCCGTCGCAGACGCTCGCCGCGCCCAGGAAATTCAACCGCTTTCGCTTAATATCAGTTCAAATCTCAGTAACGTGTTATATATTGCGCATCGCTATGATGAAAGCATCGAACAATGCAAAAAAGTAATTGAGATGAACGATAAAATTTTCCATCCACACGTTCTATTGGCACAAAATTTGGTGCAGAAAGGAATGTATGACGAGGCAATTGCCGAATTCAAAAAGGCGATTAGCCTTTCAGGTGGAGATCATGACCCCTCAGGTCAGCTCGGTTACGTCTATGCCATTTCCGGCAAACAAAACGAGGCTCGAAAGCTACTTGACGAGTTGAAAGAGATTTCAAAGAAAGAATACATTACACCACCCGCAATAGCAGTTCTTTATACAGGACTCGGCGAGCGCGACCCAGCATTTGAATGGCTTGAGAGAGGTTTGCGGGAACGCTCGCCGGATATGTTGGGAATCAAAACTAATCCACTATTTAACAGTTTGCATTCAGACCCCAGATTTGCGGATTTAGTCCGGCGCGTCGGACTAACGCCTTGAGTTTATTTATGCAAAAGCCAATTCATCAAATTTACTCCTTCGACGAATTCACGCTCGATCTGACTCGCGGCTCTCTGCTTCGCGGCATAGAAGAAATAAAACTGCGCCCGAAATCTTTTGAAGTCTTAAAATTTTTAATCGAAAACGGCGGTCGGCTGATCAGTAAAGATGAAATTATCGAAACCATTTGGCAAGGAATGGCGGTCACGGACGATTCACTCGTGCAATGTTTAAAAGACATTCGCCGCGCCTTAAACGATAAATCACAAGCCTTTATCAAAACCGTGCCGCGACGCGGATACATCTTTGAGAAAGAAGTCAGCGACAACGGCGCATCCGTGATTTACAGGGAAGAAACGGCGGGCGGTCATCTCTTCATCGAAGAAACGGAAGACTTGGGACGCGGCGACGAAAAACTAATCCCCGTGTCGTCGCGTCGCCGCGTCCCCGCGTCCGTTCTCTTCGGGCGCGAAAAGGAAATTGTCGGAATCAAAAATCTTCTGCGGCAGGGCGATGTGCAGATGGCGACGCTGACCGGCGCGGGCGGCAGCGGCAAAACCCGTCTGGCACAGGCGTTTATAGATGATTGTTTTTCGGAATTCGCGGACGGCGTTTTCTTTGTTGCCCTTGCCGCTGTTCACGATTCAGAGCTTGTCGTTTCGACAATTGCAAACACGCTCAGTGTCAAAGAATCACGCGGCAAAACTTTGACTGAAAATTTAATAAATTTTCTGCGCGAAAAACGTCTGCTGTTAGTTTTAGATAATTTCGAGCAAATAATTTCCGCCGCGCCAATGCTGACGCAGTTGACCGATGCTTTGCCAAAACTCAAAATTTTAATCACCAGCCGTGCCGCGCTTCGCCTTTCAGACGAATACGAATTAATTGTCCCGCCGCTTGCCGTGCCGCCAAAAGGCTCAAGTTTAAAAATTGACGAACTGAAAAATTATTCAGCCGTTGAATTGTTCATCGCACGGGCGCAAACTGCCAAGACAAATTTTATTTTCGATAATAATAACGCTTCGGTCATTGGCGAAATTTGCGCCCGGCTTGACGGTTTGCCCCTTGCGATTGAGCTTGCGGCGGCGCGTGTCAAATTGCTGTCGCCACCGGCGATTCTCAGCAGACTCGAAAACAGCCTCAAATTCCTGACCAGCCGGACTCTTGATTTACCCGCCCGCCAACAAACAATGCGTGGTGTGGTCGAGTGGAGTTATGATTTGCTCGATACGGACGAGAAACTTTTGTTCAATCGGCTGGCGGTTTTCGCGGGCGGATTTACGATTGAAGCAGCGGAAGCTGTTTGCGCGATTGTAGTTCCGCCTTCAGGCGGCAATTTTAGTAATCAATCAACTCGCCTTGAATGCGAATTACAACCGCCTGAAGGCGGAACTACAAACATCCTCGAATTACAACCGCCTGAAGGCGGAACTACAAACATTCTCGATTTATTAACTTCGCTGATTGACAAAAATCTGCTCGTTGCCAAAGAACAGTCGGGCGGCGAAATGCGGTTGTGGATGTTGGAAGTCATCAGGGAATTTGCCTTGGAGCAGCTCGAAACGAGCGGCGAAGCGGAAATCTTCAAGCGCAATCACGCCGAATATTTTCTCGCGCTGGCAGAAGAAGCCGACCCGCATTTGCAGGCGGCAGACGCAGGCGAATGGCTCAACCGTCTGGAAGATGAACACGATAATTTACGCGCTGTAATTGAATGGTCGGCAAAACAGGATTCGGAAATTTTACCGCGTTTGGCTGGAGCATTAAGAGATTTTTGGCTTTTTCATGGGCATTTGAGTGAAGGAAGAATTCAATTGGAAAATGCATTAAAAAACTACAGTAGCACCACCTCATCAGTGCGTTGGAAGGTATTGAACGGAATTGGAAAAATTGCGTGGCGGCAAGGCGATTACCAATCAGCTCATAATTTCTTAACGGAGAGTTTAGCGGAAAGCAAAACATCTGGAAACAAATACCAACTTGCCGTATCAAGCAGAGGTTTGGGAGAAGTGACTTACCTACAAGGCGAATACTCGACTGCGCGAAGTTTTTTGGAAGAGAGTGTAACAATTGGTAAAGAATTAGGTGACGAAAGAGTTATTGGCTTGGCACTCAACGCTTTAGGAGAAATAGCGCGTTTAGAGGGGAAGTATGCAACAGCCTCCTCGCTCTACAAGGAGGCTCTGATATTGTTTAAACAGATAGGCAATAAGACAGGCATAAGTAACAGTCTGTGCAATTTAGGAGCAGTTGCTTACTACAAAGGCGATTTCAAATTGGCAAATTCACAGTATGCAGAAGCCTTAGCGATAGCTCAGGCGTTGGAATTCAAATCCAATATCTCAATTTCTTTGGACGGCTTCGCAGCACTTGCCGCCGAACAAAAAGAGTGGAAAAAATCGGCACAATTGGCAGGCGCAGCGGAACAATTACGCGAAACTATTGGTTACGAAATGGAAACTCCCGACCGCGAATTTTGTTCCAAATATCTTGAAAAAGTTCGCACCGCGTTAGGCGAAACGGCATTTGCCGAAAACCTTCAAGCAGGACAATTATTAAAACTAAACGAAGCCATTGCACTCGCCGAATCGGATAAAACCGATTTTGCCGAAAATGCCGGAGCGCAAAACAGCACGTTGGCGATTTACACGGAAGAAACAGCAGGCATTCATCTCGTAATCGAAGAAGTGTCAGAACCATCTGCGGTAGCGGATGGGTTTCCTCTGCAACAAAGGAAAGATTGGAGAAAGGGAGATTTTCTTAACGCCGTCAAACAAAACCGGAGAACTGCAATTTTCGCTCTGGCTTCTTTCGTCGTCGTCGTAACTGCTTTCGCCGCGTGGCGGTTTTATCCGAAACAAAATGCTGAAAAAACGCCGCAGATGTCGGCTTTGCTGTTTCAAAATGCTGAAGTGAAAAACATCACGCACGTCGGCAATATCGTCAACAACGCCATTTCGCCCGACGGCAGATATGTGGTTTTTACGATGAGCGACGCAAAAGGCGAAAGTTTGTGGCTGCGGCAACTCGCTACCGACAGCACACAGCAAGTCATCGCGCCGACGGACGTGCGTTTTTTCGGCGTTTCGTTTTCGCACGACGGAAATTATATCTATTTTCTGCGCGGCAAACGAGCGAATCCTTATCCGCGCACGCTTTTTCGCATTCCAACGCTTGGTGGTGTTACCGAAAAAATTTTAGACGATATGAATTGGTGTCCGTCGTTTTCGCCGGACGGCTCGCGTATGACTTTTGTGCGAAACTCTCCCGAAAAAAATGACAGCCGTTTGATGATTGCCGACGCGGATGGCACGGGCGAGCGGACAATCGCCGTGCGTTCATTAAACGAGGCTTACAGTTTTCCGGCGTGGTCGCCTGATGGACAGACGATTGCGGCGACGGCCGGCAGTGCCGAACTCGGCGATTCGTTTCGTGATGTGGTTGCGGTGAATATTTCGGACGGCGTAGAAAAAACTTTGACGACGCGCAAATGGTATTGGATTATGCAAGCCGTGTGGCTGGCGGACGGCAGCGGTTTGATTATGTCTGCTAATCCTAAAAAAGGCTATTTTTTCACTCAGCTTTGGCTTCTTTCTTATCCGAACGGCGAAACACGACAAATTACTAACGACTCGAATAATTACGATTACATAAGTTTGACGGCTGATTCGCGCACACTGCTCGCGCATCATGTTGAATTATTGACGCATATTTGGATTGCGCCCGAAGGCGATGCGGCGCGGGCGCGACGCGTTTCTTCCGGTTTGGGCGATTATAAAGAAGTTCGCTGGACACCCGACGGGAAATTGGCATTTACGGCTTTCGGCAGCAAAAATTTAGACGTTTATCTGCGCGAGATAGACGGTGCGGAAAATAAACAACTGACCGTCAACGCCGGAACGAATTGGGGAAACGAAGTTTCGTCTGACAATCGTTATATCGTTTTCGGCTCTGACCGGACGGGCGATTTTCACGTTTGGCGGATGGACATTGACGGAGGAAATCCCGTGCAATTAACCAACGGAAGCGGCGAAAAATTCGCGGAAATTTCGCCCGACGGAAAATGGGTTGTTTATACCGCTTTTCAAGATTGGGGGTTGTGGAAAATTTCAATCGAAGGCGGCGAACCTGTCAAAATTGCCGATGCTTACGCCCGCCAATCGGCAATCTCGCCCGACGGCAAATGGATTGTTTATATGGCTTCCGAAAACAATCGTCAAATCATAATGCCGTTTGAAGGCACGTTGCCCGCCAAAACATTAGATTTACCGCCGGACGCGCCGCAATTGCAGTCGGTCCGTTGGTCGCCCGATAGTCAGGCAATCCAATTCATCGTCAAACGCGACGGCGTGGAAAATATCTGGCAAATGCCGCTTGACGGCGGTTTGCCGAAACAAATCACCAACTTCACTTCCGACCACATTTACTCTTACGATTGGTCAAACGACGGCAAAACGCTCGCCGTCATTCGCGGCGCGTGGACGGCTGATATGGTGTTGATGTCGCAGAAGTAAATTCTTTAAAACTGAAATTGAACTTCAATTCAAAATGTTGAAATACTGAGATTTATTTGAAACTTTGCGGTAATTTCATTTCAAATTCCAACCGCCGGTTTCCGTCCGGATGCCAAAAACAAAGCCGAAAAGCGTGCAGGCAAAGACGCGAAAATTCTCGTCCGCCATATTTTATGTCGCCTAAGATTGGATGCCCGATATGCGCGAGATGAATTCGCAATTGATTTGTTCGGCCCGTCACGGGCTCCAGTTCGAGCAAGGTTTTATCGTCAAATCGCCGCTTTACCCAAAAGTTTGTCAGAGCGTGTTTGCCGTCCTCTTTGATATTCCAAAATCTATCTTCCGCATAGCGTCCGACGGGCGCGTCAATCGTTCCCGAATCTTCTTTGATAATTCCTTCGACCATCGCGAAATATCTTTTTTCGACAAGTTTGCGTTTGAAATGACTGCACAAAACGCGATGCGCGTGAGGCGTTTTGGAAATTAAGATCAAACCCGACGTATCTTTGTCGAGGCGATGGACAAGTCCGGCTCTTTTGAAAATCTCCGAAGTTTCTTCCGAAAAATTCAAATAATGCGCCAGTGCGTTGAGCAATGTTCCGGTTCGCACTCCGACGGTCGGATGAACGAGCATTCCCGAAGGTTTATTGACGACGAGAATTTCCGGATCTTCAAAGATAATTTCCAGCGGAATCGGTTCGGGCTGAAGCGAAGTCTGCCGGTTGCGGTCAACTTCAATTTCGACGAAATCATTTATTTTCAACAAATATCCGCGATTTTCCCAACGTCCGTTGACTTCACATTTTTCGTCGCGGACAAGTTCGCGCAGATACATCCGGCTCAAATGCGGAAACCCGGCGCATAAAAATTCGTCGAGTCGTTTTTTATAATCCTTTGTTGTTATTTGAAATTCAAATCTTTCGGACACTCTTAGATTTGAAGCCTGGCCGCAATGACAGGCTTTTGTTGTTTGAAAAACTTAATTTCTAGTCGGTTGCAAGCCTAAAAGAATTGAAATAGCCCTCTCAATTTCGTTCATTATAGCAGTTGTAGAACTTCCGATTTGGCTGTCCAACCGTCTCATATCAACTGCCCTAATTTGATGGCAAATTGCAACGGAATTATAATTCAATCCCCAAAAGCCTTTGCCAATAGAAACAGAACTTGGTAGTTTTGCCAAGTTATCATTTGGACTAGTTGTTAATGGAACAACTACGACTGTTTTTGCAGTTCTATTAAATTGATCGATTTGTAAAATAAGAACAGGTCGGCGTAATCCTTGTTCAAAACCCATCGGAGGGTCATCTAAATTTGCATAATAAATATCGCCACGTTTCAAAACAGATTACCTCGTGGATTGTTCAAGCCCTTCCAGTTGTGACAAGTATTCATTATACCCCGCGTTGGCTAATTGCCTGTCTTCTTCTTCAATTTCATTGAATAAAGCGGCGAGCGCTTCTTCATTATCCCAACTAATTTGTTCCAAAGGTTTATTGCTTTCAGGTAAAGCTACAGTTGTCATAATATCCTCGCCTTCTAACAAATGTGGGTAGCTTGCCGAAACAACTACAGCAGTAGTTCCTTTTCCTAAATTCAGATTATACCGAGTTGGGCGAGGCACTCTTCTGCCGACGGAAATGGTCGCGCCGATGCGCATATTAATAACTCATGTTACGCAAACTTGAAATTCTGATGTCGCCGAAGGTGACAAATATAATAGCGTAGGGTGAAATGAGGGAAGCGAATGAAACCCTACGTTGATGTAGAAAAGACATCCGCTCGCTGAAAGTGAGCAACAAAGC
>JANPDZ010000371.1:0-3059 GCA_031431735.1 Acidobacteriota bacterium
CGACATCGGCGCGTTCGAGCGATTTTCGCGCCATAATCACAGACATTTTTTCCGCTAATTCGTTCGTCTTGCCTTTGCGCCGGATTCCCGCCGTGTCAATCAGCAGAAACTTTTGCCCGTCAACCGTCAGATGCGTATCAATTGCATCGCGTGTCGTTCCGGCGATCGGCGAAACGATGACGCGTTCTTCGCCAAGGATCTTGTTGAGTAGCGAAGATTTACCAACATTCGGGCGACCGATGATCGCGAGTTTTATTTCATCAATCGGTTCTTCTTCGGTCTCTTCTTCAAATTCGAGCACCTCAAAAACCTGGTCGAGCAGATCGCCGACCGAAGTTCCGTGTTCGGCGGAAACAGGTGTCAGGTCAAAACCGAATTGATAAAACTCGGCGGCTTCTTCTTCGACCTTGCGCGTTTCGGCTTTGTTGGCGGCAATAAAAACCGGCTTGCCGATATTTCTGAGAAACACGCCGATCTCTTCATCGAGCGGCGTAACGCCGGCACGCGCGTCAACCACCCAAATGATCGCTGTTGCTTTTTCAATCGCAAAACCGGCTTGTTTGAAAATGTTCGCGGGAATAATCGCTTCGTCGTCCGGCACGATGCCGCCCGTGTCAACGAGCTCGAAAGTTTTCGCTTTCCATTCGACCTCGCCGTAAATGCGGTCGCGCGTAATTCCCGGCTCATCGCCGACGATTGATTTGCGGCTTCCCGTCAGGCGATTAAAAAGTGTGGATTTTCCGACATTCGGTCGTCCAATGATAACTACTAAAGGTAAATTCATAACTCAGCCTAAAATTTTAGCAAATAAATTGTATAATTGCTTAAAGTATGAAATTTCAAGTCGAACAAGCCGTCGAAATTCTTTCAAATACGCCGATAGTTTTAAGATCACTGTTGGGCAATTTATCAAACGAATGGACTGAAAATGTTGTTGATTCGGAAGATTGGAATCCGTTTGATATTGTCGGTCATTACATTCACGGCGAGGAAACCGATTGGATTCCGCGCGCCGAAATTATTTTAAAGCAAGGCGCAAACATTACCTTTGAACCATTTGACCGCTTCGCGCAATTTGAAAGCTCGAAAGATAAAACCCTGCGCGAATTGCTCGAAACTTTCGCCGAACTGCGTCAAAAAAATCTCGAAATTTTGCAATCGTGGAATTTAACCGAAGATCAATTAATCCTCAAAGGACTTCACCCCGAACTCGGCGAAGTCAATCTCGAACAGCTTATCTCGACCTGGGTTGTTCACGATCTGACGCATATCCGGCAAATCGTGTCGGTCTTGGCGAAAAAATACGACGAAAACGTCGGCGTGTGGAAAGCATATCTGTCAATTTTGCAAAACTGAACCTTTTCTGCTCTGTAATGCCCCAATAAAAAGTTACAGCAATAAGTTTACTGTCAAACTATTTTTTGCCCGCGCGCATACGCGCGCATACGCTAAAAAACATAAAGAAACTTGAAAATAAATTTAATTTAATTTCTTTTTTTCGCGCCTTTTCGCGTATTTCGCGGGCAAAATTCTTTTTCTTAACTTTTTACTGAACGATTACTCTGCTCTCAAAAAAAATGTTGTTTATCGCTGACTAAAATTGCTATTCTAAAATTGCGGTTTATAAAGCCTGTCTATTTCTTTCCCGCCCAACATTTATGAAAATAAGATTTTCCGTCATCATTCCCGCTTACAACGAGGAAAAATTTCTTCCCAGATTGCTTGATTCGATCGAAATTGCCCGCGCAAATTATAAAAAGGGCGAGGTTGAAGTTATCGTTGCCGATAATTCTTCGACCGATAAAACTACGGAAATTGCCAAAGCAAATGGTGTTCGCGTGGTGCAGATCAAAAAACGCCGAATCGCAGCTGCCCGCAATGGCGGAGCAAAAGTCGCTCGCGGCGAAGTATTCTGTTTTATTGATGCCGATTCCGCGCTTCACCCGCAGACTTTTGAAAAAATTGATACGGCGATGTCCGACAGCCGTTTTATTGCCGGAGCGACAGGCATTTATCTTGAACGGAAATCGCCCGGCATCCTGCTGGCGTATTGTTTTATGATGCCTCTCTGCTGGCTGGCAAATATGGATACGGGCGTTGTTTTCTGCCGTCGTGAAGATTTCGAGGCGGTCGGCGGTTATAACGAAAATCTTTTCTTAGCCGAAGATGTCGCTTTTTTGGTCGCACTGAAAAAAAGAGGCAGTCAGAACGGACAAAAATTTAAGCGGATAACCTCGGTCAAAGCTCTCGGTTCAACCAGAAAATTTGATGAACACGGCGATTGGCATTATTTTTCGCTACTGTCTCAGGTCGCTTCAATCTTTTATAAACTCGGTTTGAAAATCTTTACCAAACAAGACAAGATGTCCGAATTAACGGATTATTGGTATAAACCTCAACGGTAAATCAATAATCAATCTCTCTTAATTTATTTCCGCTTTTGTTAAGGAACATGTAATTAATAACTTATAACACTTTGTTTGTTTATCAATTGCCACTAGCTTGAGCCATTAGTATCTACACAAGTCTAACCGACTTGTTTTCAGCCTCGAAGAGGCGCAATATGATAGCCCAACGCAACGCGTTGGGTGGCTGATTGCAAATATTTCAAGCCCTGAAAGGGCGACATCCGCCAATGCGCGCCCTTTCAGGGCTTGGCGTGGCGATGGTTTTGACCTAGCGCGGTGCGCTAGGCTATTATATTTCGCCTCTTCGAGGCTTTGTTTGCCATCAGAAAACTTGTGTAGATACTAATGGCTTGAGCTAGTGGGGCGATTGAAAGGAACACATTGGCTTCAGCCGAATATCAAAAATAGTATTTATTCCTTAGTGCTTGAGCTGAAGCAAAAAGGATGATTGATTATTTTTCTGAGTTGGGCTCAAGCCGTAACTTAAGTGAACATTATCCACTCGTCTGTTGCTAGTGGTGCTGGGTGGAAATTTCCCAACAGAGAGAATTTGTGTGATATTTCAATCGAATGATAGCAAAGCCATTTAATTATGGACATTTACAGTTCGTCTTTTGATAATCAAAAGTGCGAGGTTATTTCCACCAAGCA
>JANPDZ010000372.1:0-3071 GCA_031431735.1 Acidobacteriota bacterium
GATTTGAGCGCAAAAATCACAATGTTGGTTGATGCTCAAATCCGTAGCGAAGATAAAATTCAAAATATTAATGAAGCACTTGATAAATTAACTGAATTGGTAAAAACCGCTCATTCACGAATTGACCGTTTGGAAAGTTAAGGTTTATGAAAAATCAATTTGACGCATTTTTAGACGATTTGAAGGCGACGCACGGTAAAAATTTGGCGAGCGTGATTCTTTACGGTTCGGCGGCGGCGGGCGATTTTATTCCGCAGACTTCGGATTATAATTTGCTGATCGCGCTTCATCGGATAACGCCGAAGGATTTGCGAAACGCGCACGCCGTTTTGCGCGAATGGACGCGGCTCGGCTATCACGTTCCGGTTTATTTTACGGTTGACGAGCTGCAAACGGCGGCCGACGTTTTTCCGATCGAGTTTCATAATATGGAGCGTGCCCGTAAAGTTTTATACGGCGCGGACGTTTTGGCAAATTTACAAATTTCGGACGAATTTCTGCGTCATCAAACCGAATATGAATTACGCAGCAAGCTGATTCGTCTGCGCCGCGCTTATATTCCGGCATCAGTTTCGGTTGAAGGTTTAATGAAATTGATGGCGGAAAGTATGGCGAGTTTCGCGTCGCTGTTTTGCGCCGTTTTACTACTTCACGGCATTGAACCGCCGGTCACGAAACACAAGATCGTTGCTCTAACGGCGCAGCATTTGAAATTAGACGGAAACCCGTTTGAAAAGATCTTTAATATTCGTGAGAACAATTTTGCATTGCCCCTAACGGAAGTTTCCGCAAACGAACTGTTTGCGGAATATATGGAACAGATCGAAACCGTCATCGCGGCGGTTGATAAATTAAAAAAATCGTAATTTGTTATAATCAGATTTTAGAACTAAGGAGAAAAAATATGAAAAGAGCAATTTTATTAACAATCGTGTTGTTTTTCGCATTCGGTTTGTCGGGTTGCAGTTACAACGATTTAACGGCAAAACAACAGAAAGTAAAAGCGAGTTGGTCGGGCGTTGAAATCCAGCTTCAGCGGCGCGGCGATTTGATCAACAATCTCGCCGAAGCCGCAAAAATGGCGGGTGTTCAGGAACAGGAAGTTTTCGGTAAGATCGCCGATGCGCGTTCAAAACTCTTAAATGCCCAGCAAGCCGCGCCGCCAAGTCCGGACGGCGACAAAACGCCTGAGCAAAAACAAGCTATCATGGAAGCGAATAGCGGTTTGGGGTCGGCACTCGGACGGCTTTTGGTTTTGCAGGAAAATTATCCGGTTTTGCGCTCGAACGAAAATTTTCTGAAACTGCAAGATGAGCTTTCAGGCACCGAAAACCGCATCAGCGTGGCGCGAATTGATTACACCAAAGCGGTTAACGATTACAACACAACCCGCAATTCTTTTCCGACAGTTTTGACCGCAGGTTTGATGGGATTTAAGGAAGAACCTTTCTTCAAAGCCGATGAAGACTCGAAGGAAGTCCCAAAACTTAATTCCGAATCGCTTCGCAAAAAGGACGCGCCCACGCAGCCCGCGCCCGCGACCAATACGGCGGCGAACACGGCGACCAACAGCACAAAATAACGAACTAAAATCCGCGCGAACTGCACATCGCGCAATGGTCGCAAGGCTTGCCCGTCGGTTCATACGGGCAAGCTTTTTCGTTTTCTAAATTGGCGATTATCTCGTCGGCGAGTTCTTCAAGACTGTTGAATTTTTCTTGGCTCGGATGATTCGATTTGGGATTTGAGATTTGGGATTGCGGATTTGAAGCCGTGAGTTGGCTTTCGATTTGGTCTAATCTTTGATTGATTTTTTCGAGGCTTGAGCGCAACAAATCATCGCTGCTCTTTTCATTATTTTGCAAAAGAAGTGCTATTTGTTGGGCTAATTTTTGAGTATTATCGTTTTCCACAATTTGAAATCTGAAATCTAAAATCTGAAATTATTTCTCGTTTGGCAATAAATCTACATAATCAACCACGCCGACGATTGCCGAATCAATCGCCGCGCCCGCTTTTCCGGTGGCGGCGGTCGAAGCCGACAAGCCTTCCTGCACGATCAAAACAATATCACCTTCGCCAGCCGAAACCGAATCGAGCGCGAGACACGTGTAATCCATATCCGCGCCTTCGGGCGTGATTTGACGACAGAGCATGATTCGCGCACCTTCGTATCGCTGATTTTTTTGCGTCGCGACGACATTTCCGATAACTCTGGCTAAAAGCATAAATGAGTCGAGAGTGGAGAGTAGAGAGTGGAGAAAACTCTTTACTCTCCCCTCTCTACTCTCTACTCGTTCTTATAAACGTGCGAATCCGAATCAATAATCCCGACAATCGTACAATCGGTCGGCGTGTCATCGCGTTTGAACGGAAAACTCGCTTCTTTGCCGCGACACCAGAAAACCAATTCGCCGACACCGGCGCCAACTGCGTCGAGCGCGATCATCGGTTTGCCTTTCGGCTTTAAATCCGCGTCAAGCGTCTGCACGATCATCAACTTTTTCGCTTGAAGCGATTCGTTTTTAACCGTCGAGACGACATTTCCGATGACGCGGGCAATCTGCATAAAAGAGTAGAGAGTAGAGAGTAGAGAGTGGAGAGTTCGGAGGTTGCTTTAACTCTCCACTCTCTACTTCTTCACTCTCCACTAATAAAATCAATGTTATCAATGACGCCGATAATCGCCGAATCAACCGGACAATCTTTGTTGCCTTCGGCGAGCCGCGCCGACGAACCGGCGACGACAATAACTTTCTCGTGAAAACCCGCGCCGACCGTATCAACCGCGACAACATAGCCGCTTTGGTCAGTGCCGTCGAGATTTATCGGTTTGACGATCAGAAGTTTTTTGCCGTGCAGACGCGCGTCTTTTTGCGATGCAACGACGGTGCCTAAAATTCGTGCAATTATCATTTTTAGTGGTCAGTGGTCAGTGGTCAGTGGTCAGTTTGTCTTTTTCTGACAACCGACCACTGACCACTGTTCACTATTTCATAACAACCGGCAAAGTTTCATCAACGCTCGAATGCGGACGCGGAATGACGTGAACGCTGACGAGTTCGCCAACG
>JANPDZ010000373.1:0-8187 GCA_031431735.1 Acidobacteriota bacterium
ACTGAAAGCTAAATCGCCTGCTTCGAGCGGCTGTTCGGGCATTTCGTTATTTGCCCAAACCTCTGCGCCTTGCAGGTCGTCGGGTTCTTGGTCGTCATCGTCGAGCGTGTTCCAGGCATTGAATAGATCTTTAATATCTTGTGCCTTTTTCGGCTTTTGTTCGCGTTTGACCTGATTTTCCAAAACCGATTCGTTTGAATTTTTATCTTCGTAGGCGTAATCGCCTTTCTTTTCTTCATCTTCCGACTCTGCGGCGTTTGTTTCTTCAGGCGTGATGTTTTGGAAAATCGTATAAAAGCGGCTTGTCGCCATCAAACTGTCTGCAACAGTTGGTTTTTGGTCTTTGGTTTTTGGTCTTTGGCTTTCATTCTCCGCGTCTCCGCGTCCGCGTGTCTCCATGTCTTCAACTTTAAAACTTCGCAAATAGTTTTCAATAACGGTTTCAATTTCCGAAACGATCTGCCCGTAAAATTGCCGCGCGTCGTCGGTCGCGCCGCCGCAAAGCGTGATTTGAAAAAGTAGTTCAAAAGGAACTTGGTTCATCGGAACATCGAAAATATAAGGTCGCCGTTCGCGCAGGAAACTTTGCATCAAATCCAGATCTTTCCGAAGCCCGCGATAAGTCCGGCGCAAGGCGGCATCAATCCGCGCATTTTCCATCGTTCCGAAAATCTTTTTGGCGAGCCGCGGTTCGGGAAAAACCTGCAAAACAGCGCGATAATCGGAATCTTTCGGCAACTTTTTCAGACGCTTTTTGATTTCGGCGCGCGCTTCTTCTTCGGATAAAGCCTTTTCGGCTTTTTGGACATCTTCGATATAGCCGGAGAGCGAAAAAGCGTCGGTTTCATCGGCGGTTGCGGCGTAAAGCTCACTCAATTCGGCAAACGCGGCTTTCAAATTTTTAGAATCTTTCTCGAAAGTTCCGAATTCGATCTGTCCCGCGCCGTGTGCCGCAAGAACTTTGTAAAGCCGAAAATCCATCTCGTCCGAATCAAATTCCTTGATGTTTGACGGCAGATAAACCGTTTTGCCGTCGCCGATGCGCGATTCCTGCGGCATCGCCGTCAAGGGCGCAATCTCGACTTCTTTGCCCGTCAGACCTTCGACGTAAATTCGCAAAATCGTTTGGATTTTCTCAAGCGGCAAACCTTCCTGTGCTTCCTGAAGCAGTTCGTTAGACTGGCGCGTTTCGAGCGCGAAATAGCTTTTTCGTGCTTTGGCGGAGACATTTTCTTTTTCGACCAAACCCGTTTCAACCCATTCTTCAAATTGCGCGAGCGAAACTTTTTTGAGTGCTTGTGCCGACGAACGAAACGCGGCAAGTGCGCTTTCCGCATCTTTTTTGGCAATTTCGGCAACGAGATTTATTACCTTTCGGGCAATGGCAACGATTTCGTCTTTCTTTTTGAGCGTTTGAATCTGCGCGAAAAACTTCGGCGTGGCACGAAGAAAGGCAATCAAAATTGCGTTGCCGTTTTTGGCGATAAGCTGCAAACACGCGCACCAATCTTCAAAAACCGCGTCGGTTTTCTGCAAAACATCGCTGCCGGCGGAAACAAAATGAAGCGTCACGCTGCCGCCATATTCGAGAAATTCACGCGATTTGTCCATTAAAACGATGGCGTTTTCGGCAGAAACTTTTTTCAAAGATTCTGGCAGATTCGCCCACAGATCGGCGGTCATCCCGCCTGTCCGACTGGCAAAGTTTGCGGCAAGCGCGATGACTGACGATGCGACGATGCGACGATGCGACGATGCGATACTTAATTCGCTCAATCGCTCTGTTTCGCTGTCTTTTTGTCGCTCCGTTGCATCATCGAATCGTTTCAACGCAGCCCAAACCGCCGGAGTTTTATGCAAAAAATCCGAACTGTGTTTGGCAGAACGATTGGCGATCTCGCTTGCCAATTTCAGAAAATCGCTCAAAGACGCGTCGTCGTTTATCTCTTTCGCCAGACGCGGAATGAGTTCAAAAGTTTCCAGCGCGATCGAACTAGAAAGCACAAGCTGGCGCGTACATATCTGAAAAACCAGAGGGCGCGCTTTTTCGGGAACGAATTTCAAACCGCTAACGCCATCCGAAAAAAATTTCGCGCCCTGATCGGCGTTGCCCATCGCAAGACGCCGCCCGAGTTCCGCCCAACTGCGCAAATCGTCCGCCGATAATATTTTTGCCGCTTTCGGCACGGCTTCGACAAATTCGCGGCTGACACGCAGAGAAACGCCTGCGAGGCTCGCGCTCGATTCAAGCGCGGCACGCTTTTGTTCGCTCGAAAGTCTGGTCAATCTTTTGGCAAGTCCGGTGAAAGTTTTCTTTTTTTGATTTGGTAATTCGCTTTCCGCCATAAATTTAAGTTTAGGCGAAAAACTTGAAAAGTGAAAATACGTGGAAAAAGTGAAATTCGACACCAAAATCGAAAATTAATTTTTGCATTTCACATTGTGCGATTTTCAAAGTCTCTGACTCATTTCGAAACTCATCACTTCTTAGGCGTGGCTGGCGGCTTGGCTGTCGGCTTCTTTGTTGGCTGCTGTTGCGACGACTTTTGACCCGGCGGAAGTCCGTCGGGATAAATAAAAGCATGAAAACAGTTTCCCGCTTCAATAATCGCGTCGCCTTTTTGAGCATCATTCCATTCGTCAAGTTTCACCATCAGAAAATTTTTTCCCTCATTGCTTAAAGACGCGTGCCCCACATCGAACGCACAACCGGAAGTGTGTGGCGAGTAGCTGAATCGTCCGCGGACTTTAGCGGCATTTTTATTGATTGTCGTCAGATAGATTTGATAATCTGTAGTACGTATCAAACTGGTTATCTTCACAGGCGCATTGAATTTTTCATAGTATGCCTTGCACAATTCTTCCAACAATTTTCTCGATTTAGGATTAATCATCCGCAACAAGCGCCTTCGCATTTTCTGACGGTCGCCACTATCTTCAAGGTTGTATTTCTGTCCGTAAAAGTTTTCGGCAAGCCGTTTTAAGATCGCATATTTTGGTATTCCCGGTGTAATTTTTCCAGTAATCTGCTGGTCGCCCGCGCCCCATTCAAAGGATGTAAATTCGCCGCCATTCGCGTCTCCGCCGACGGACAAAACCCAATATGGAGTCGCTACCGGCAATTCAATCAGATCGCCGTTCAAGTGCATTTCGGCTAAGTCGGCGAAATCCAAAGGCTGTTTGTAAACCTTGCTCTCAACCATTTCCCTGAGCTTCGCCACCTGTTTTGATATTCCCCTGCCCAGGAGTACTCTGAGTCCTTCGTTTGAGCCGGGGCGGGTTTCTGCTTTTTTCATCTGCTGATCAAAAAATTCTTTCGACACATTCAAGTCTGTCGGAACATTCGGCGTTTCCTTGCTTGCGGTGACGGTTTTTATCTCCTCAACATCCTCAGCCTTGAGCGTTGTTTCTTCGATTTCCCATGAAAAAATCAGATCATTTATATCGTCCGGGTCTTCGCCGCCGAGCGGATCAATCACGCGCACCGGAATCAACAACCCTGATTTGATGGATTGCGGAGTCGGCGCGGCGTTTTTGTTGTCAATGCCAAGGCTATTCGCGACGATCAGCGCAACCACACCGAGCACAAGAATAACAACGGCTGAACCGCCGGCGACCAGCAAAATGACAGGCGGCGACGCGGTTTTTGGTTTTTGGTTTTTGGTTTTTGGTTTCTTGGTTTTTGGTTTTTGGTCTTTGGGTTTCGGGTTTTCTTTCACCGCGTCGCCGCGTCCCTCAGTCGCCGCGTCGCTGCTTCGTATTTCAACTGCAATCTGCGTTTCAGTTCCAAGTGTGATTACGTCGCCATCGAAAACTCTTTGCGGCGGACCCAAAACCTTTTCGCCGTTGACAAAAGTTCCGTTCAGCGAACTTTCGTCAACCACCAGACAAGCATCGCCATCGCGAAAAAAAGTCGTATTTTTGCGCGAAAGTCCCGTATCGCTCAAAACAACCTGCGACGCGTCAGTACGCCCGATCGTAACCTCATCTTCAAGCACGACAGTTTCGCGCTCGTATGGATTTTTTATATAAAGTGTTATTTTTTTCATCAGTGATGATGTTCGTCCGCAACTTCTTTTAATTTCGAGATGTCGAGAAGTTTGGAAAATTCTTCAAAATGAAACATCGAATCGTCTTTGCAATAATCACAAAAAAACGTCACATCTTCGCCCAAATACATATCTTTCATATGATAAGCGATAAAACAGCCATAGCAACGCTGAATGCGTTTCCCAAATTCGTCTATAATTTCTTCGTTATTTTCAGGCACAAGACAATTGTTTCCGAAACGGAAAAAAAGTGCAAATTTATAAGTAAAATTTGGTAACTGATTAGGTTTTGGGTTTTATTGAAATGCGAATCAAGAGTAGAAATCCGAAATTCAGGAATCTCGTTTGAAAATTAAAATCAAGTCTCAGAAACAAAGAAACAGGACGCTCGTTTTCACTGATTGATAAATAGTCGTTCCTTAAAAACTCGCAATAAGTTGTATTAATTAGACTTATGTGTCAAAAATGCCAATATTTTTTACAAGTTTTTTGACGTTTTTTGCAAGTTTCTGGCAAATTATTTCACGATTTTTGTCTAATTTTGCTCATTTTCAACTTTGAAAATTTAGCGTTTTTTCAAAAAATGCTTGAAAATCAGTTTTTAGAGATTTTATTGAAAATCTAAGCCATTGAATTTACAAGTCTCAGTAGATCCAAATTTCAGATAATTATCGTAAAAAACTACTGCGCATAATGGATAATGGATAATTGATATTGGATAAATTCGGTTGTCCGTCAAGCACATTTATCATTTATCATTTATCCATTATCCATTATTCCAAGGGTTTCAGCCGAAAATCCAAGAAACCTCAAATAACTTTAAAGCGTTATCAGCACAGGCTTTTTTTACAAATTTGGATCTACTGAGTCTTAGTATCTTGTAAAAACTCAAATTTGAAAGCCAACCAAAGTATCGTCCAAATAAACTTCTTTTGGCGGACTTTTTAAGGAACGACTAATTACACCCAAGCCGAACTGCGCCATTTACACAGTGAGTGAAGGCTATACAATTATTGACGACGTGCTGAATTTGCCCGAAAGACGCGCCGAATATCTGTCGGCATTTGACGAGTTAATTTATTCAATGCAAAATTAGTTAGTCTTCAAAAAAATTCAAACAACAAGAATTATCCGTCGGCGAATGTTTGTTATTCGTCAAAGAATCCGCTATGAAAAATATTTTATCAGCCCGAAAAGCGCGTTATTTATTGACAATTGCAGTGTTTTTGACGATTGTCACAGCTCCTTTTAATTTCATTTTTGCCCAAAAATCGTCGGTAAAAAAGACAACGGTGCAAACTGTTGACGACCAAAGGGTGCGGCAGCGGGCAGATGCACTACTTGCGCAGATGACGCTTGAGGAAAAAATCGGGCAGATGAATCAGCTTTTCTTTTTCGGCGCGTTTCAGAAACCCGAATCAATGGATGAAGGCATTCGCAAAGGCGAAATCGGCTCGTTGCTTTTTGTGACCGATCCGGCGGTCATCAATCGTTTTCAAAAAGTCGCCGTGACCGAGTCGCGTCTGAAAATTCCGCTGATTTTCGGTTTTGACGTGATTCACGGTTTCCGCACGATTTTTCCCGTACCGCTGGCGACAGCGGCTTCGTGGGACCCGAAATTGGCGGGAAAAGGTCAGACGATTGCGGCGCGTGAAGCGCGTTCGGTCGGGATAAATTGGACGTTTGCGCCGATGGTTGATATTGCGCGTGATCCGCGTTGGGGGCGCATCGTCGAAGGCGCGGGCGAAGACCCGTATTTAGGCGCGGCGATGGCGCGGGCGCAGGTGCGCGGGTTTCAGGGCGAGGTGATCGGCAGTCCCGAACATCTGCTGGCCTGCGTCAAACATTTTGCCGGCTACGGCGTGGCCGAAGGCGGGCGCGATTACGATGCGTCGAATATTCCCGAATCGCAAATGCAGAACGTCTATCTGCCGCCGTTTAAGGCCGCTATCGAAGAAGGAGTCGGCAGTGTGATGAGCGCGTATATGGATCTGAACGACGTTCCGGCAACGGGGAATCGCTGGTTGATGCAGGACGTTTTGCGCGCCGATTGGAATTTCAAAGGCTTTGTCGTGAGCGATGCCGATGCCGTGAAAAGTTTGACGGCGCACGGCTTTGCCCGCGACCCGCAGGACGCGGCCGTCAAGGCTCTAAATGCCGGAATCAATATGGAAATGAGCCTCAACGCCCAAACTTACCTGAAAAATCTTGGCAATGCAGTCAAGCAAAAGCTGGTTTCGGTAAAACAAATTGACGAGATGGTACGCCCGCTGCTCGAAGCGAAAATCAAGCTCGGTCTGTTTGAAAATCCCTTTGTTGACGAAGCGAAAGTCAATGAAATTCTCGGCGATCCGAAACACCGCGACGCGGCACGAATCGCGGCGGAACGGACGGCGGTTTTGCTCAAGAACAAAACCGGTTTGCTTCCGCTCGATAAAAACGCCAACCAAAAAATCGCCGTCATCGGTCCGCTCGCCGATTCGAAAAGAGACACGCTTGGCTCGTGGGTTTTTCAAATGAATACGGACGAAACCGTGACGATTCTGGACGGCCTCAAATCGAAAACCGGCGCGAACGCAAAGGTCGAATTTGCGCCCGGTGTTCAATTCAGCAGAAAATTTCCATCGTTTTTCGATGCGCTATTCAACGAAAAAGCGCCCGCTCCGTGGACGGAGACTGAGGCGAAAGACGAATTCGACAAAGCAGTTGCGCTCGCCCAAAATTCTGATGTTGCCGTGATGGTTTTGGGTGAACATCAAAATATGAGCGGCGAAGCGGCATCACGCTCGACGCTCGAACTTCCCGGTCGTCAACAGCAATTATTAGAGGCGGTCGCGGCGACCGGAAAACCCGTCGTTTTAGTTTTGATGAACGGCCGACCGCTTGACATTACCTGGGCGCAGCAGAACATTCCCTCAATTTTAGAGATCTGGTATCCCGGCACGCGGGGCGGCGAGGCGGTTGCGAATCTGTTATTCGGCGATGCGAATCCGGGCGGCAAACTGCCCGTCACGTGGCCGCGAAACGCCGGACAGATTCCGATCTATTATTCGCATAATCTCACACAAGACTCGTCAAAACAGGGCGAAAGATACTGGAACGAAGAAAGCACGCCGCTTTATCCGTTCGGTTATGGTTTGAGTTATACGACGTTCGCTTTTTCAAATATGAAAGCAAGCAAAACGGAAATTAAGCTCGGCGAGACAGTCGAAGTTTCGGTTGACGTTAAAAACACCGGAACGCGGGCGGGCGACGAAGTCGTTCAGCTTTACATTCACCAACAGGCGGGCAGCGCATCGCGCCCCGTCAGAGAATTAAAAGGATTCGAGCGCGTGACGCTCGCGTCCGGCGAAACAAAGACGATCCGTTTTCGGCTTGGCAAAAAAGAATTGGAATACTGGAGCGCGTCAGAGCGAAAATGGGTACAGGAAGCCGAAACTTTTGACGTTTGGGTTGGAAACGACTCGACCGCCGCCAATCATTTGTTGTTCAAAGTGGTTCAGTAAAAATCTTTGTCTCTTTGGTGCCGATTGATCGGCACCCAATTTCTTAGACGGTGTAGAAATTTACTTCGCGGTCAAGCGCGATGTAATCTTTCGCCGGTTTGAGATAGATTTCCGAGCCGTCAGCTTGAAACAATTCGTTGAAAACGTCGAGAAGTTCGGCATTTTCGGAGATTTGTGTCAGCAGCAAGCCGGTCAGTTCGTCGCCGACGATAAAATCGTCCGCCTTGGCGATCTCGGCGAGAGCACGGTTGCGCACGTCAATCATTTCGCTGACGATGCTGTAAGATTCGCCTTTTTTCTCTTCGATGTCGCGCAGATGCAGCAATGTCATCATCGTTTTGGCATCAGCGGCTTGCGCCTCTAATTGCTCGGAGTAACATAAAATAACGATGTGGTCGAAGGTGGTTAGATCGAGCGAATTTAATAATTTGCGACTCGTCGTATCGCCCTGTTCAAACTCGATTTTCAGGTTTCGCAGACTCGCAGCCGCTACTTTTAAGTTGTTTTCGAGTTAAAAAATATTTTGCTGTGAATTGTCGCCGAAAATAGTTTATTTTGCAATTTGCGGTCAAACAAAGCTATTTTATTTGTAATGGTTGATGCGCAGGAAAAGACGGAAATCGCGGGCGAAG
>JANPDZ010000374.1:0-2873 GCA_031431735.1 Acidobacteriota bacterium
CACTCAAATACCACATAAGTAGAGCAATTTTTAAGTTTTCTGATATTTGGTAAAAGTTTTGAGTCCCGCCTTTAGGCGGCTAAACCGCGAGGCGCAAGCGCGGCGGTTAATCAAACTAAAGTTTGGACTCTGAACGAAGAAAAAAACATCAGAAAATTTAAAATTGCTGCAATAAGTAGAGCAATTTTTAAGTTATCCGGTATTTCGTCAAATGTTTGTAGTTCCGCCTTGAGGCGGTCTTAGAGTGTCATAAACTCAAGTTTTGTAAATAATTAAAGATCTCAATACTCAAACTAAAACCGCCTGAAGGCGGAACTACAAACAGTAGAAAACTTAAAAATTGCTCTAATAAGTGCACTGTAAAATTAGTTTTCTAATGTTTGGTTTTCTCACCCTTTACCTTTCGAATTTGTGTTTTATTTGAAATTTGAAATCTGAAATTTGAAATTCATTAGAAAACTTATTTTACAGACTAATAAGTGCAGCAATTTTTAAGTTTTCTGGTATTTTGAATACTTTCCGGCAAAGGCTCTTTGCATTTATTTGTTATTTCAAATTTCAAATTTCAAATTTGAAAAACACCAGATAATTAAAAAATTGCTGCAATAAGCAGGTATGAATAAGTTTTGTGACATAATGCCGCAAGCCCGCTACGCTCGTAAGGGCGAATCGCACACTTACGAGCGTAGCGTGTTTCTGCAAAGCCATTATGTTGCAAAATATATGCTGACCTGCTTAAACATTGACGTTATTCTGCTGTCCGCCTTTCGCGATATTACGCGTTTGGCGCAAAGTAAAAGAATTAACAAAGTTCGTCTTTTAAGCGTCAATCACTGAAACCTTTGTCTCGATCAAAGTTTTCGGGATCAACGCGGGAAAATACGCCATTATTTCCTCGACCTTCGGTCGTCCGCCGGCAAACCCAGTGACGGCGGGCGGTCCGGTTAAAATCAATGGTGCGAGTTCTTTGGTAAACCTTTCGACATCTGCTTTTGATTGCCCGCGAACGCCGAATCGAAGCTGAACTTCGGGAATATCTGCCGCCGGTTCACCCGCGAGATGTCCGTGCGTCGCGTTGACGCCGACGAATTCAGTCAATATCACATCAAATTTCAAGCCTAAGTTTTCTAATCGCGTGCGTAAAATTTTATCGGCGGCTTTTGCTTTTTCGTAAGCATCCGGGTAAGCATAAACGAGCGTTCCGACGGCTTTCTAACCGGCTGAATAGGCAATCGAAACTTTATAAAACTCGGTCTTTGGATTTCCCTTAATACCGAAAACGCGAACGCGATTCGGGCCGTCATCGGCTAAGTTGATCGAAGAAAAATCCGCGACAACATCGGGCGTGATATAACTTTTCGGGTCGCCCATTTCATAAAGGAGCTGTTCTTTGATTGATTGAATATTGACGCGCCCGCCGGTGTTTTCGTGTTTTGTGACGACAAATTCTCCGTTGGGCGAGGCCTCGACGATCGGAAAACCGATATTTGCCAGATCGGGAATATTCTGCCAATCATATTGACAATTGCCGCCCGAAGATTGTCCGCCGCATTCGATGATATGTCCGGCAATTGTTCCGGCTGAAACTTTATCCCAATCGTCAAACGTCCAACCGAATTCGTGCATTAGCGGCGCAAGCGTCAAGCCCGTATCGGTCAGTCGCCCGCCGATGACGATTTGCGCACCTTGATTGAGTGCCTCAACCAATGGCTCTGCGCCCAGATAAACATTTGCCGACTGTACTTTATCGCGGATTACCGAAAGCGATTCGCCTGTCTCCATATTTATTATCTCAACACCTTTGTCGAGAAATTCGTCGAGCTTTCCGAGAATATCATCGCCCGTCACAATGCCGATTTTGAATTTTCCCGAAAGTCCTAGTTCTTTCGCAACTTCGCGCACCGCTTCGGCACAGCCTTCGACATTGACGCCGCCCGCATTTGCCGTTACTTTGATGTTTTTCTCGACGCAATCAGGTAAAATCTCGCGCATCAGACCGATAAAATCACGCGCAAAACCCGCGTTGGGATCGCGCGAGCGTTGTTTTTGTAAAATAGACATCGTCACTTCTGCCAGATAATCCAGCATCAGATAATCAATCTGTCCGCCGCGCACCTGATTGACCGGCGCCGTCAACAAATCGCCCCAAAACCCCTGTCCGCCCGCTACTCTAACTTTTTGTTTCATATTGATAATGTTTGATTATATAAGCAGGCAGGAAGAAGTTTTGCGACATTATGGTTGTTCCGCAGTAACGCATTTATGCGTGAGAAACCGCCGCGCTTTGCTGGCGGTTTCACGGCTTAAGCCGTTACTCTGAACTATTCAAAATATCTGAGAACATTTGCTCACCTGCTTAACTAAATTAAAAACCAAAAAATTAAGGCGGTCAACAATCGAATTTAAGTTTTCGATTGTGAACGCCTAAAAGGTTGTGTATTAAATTGATACTTAATAAACGATTTTTTTTGTCCGGCTAACTACTTTTCTGCCGGTTTTCCAGGTTTTCTTACCTGTCCATTTTGTGCCGACCCAAACTTTACGCGAAACCCATTTCGTGCCGTTCCAAGTCTTGCGGACAACCCATTTTCCGCCCGCATATGTTTGGCGGATCACGCCTTTTCGACGGCGTTTGATTGTTACTTTCTGCTGCGCCTGGATTGATAAAGGACCGTTTGACGAAATCGCGTCGCCGATAAAGACCACTGAAAACATCATTGCTACTGCAAAAACCACATTAATTAACTTTTTCATATTTTACCTCTGTTGATAACAAAAAATTTTTGAGTATCAAAACCTTGTATTGTATAGTTTTAATACATTTGTAAATCTAAACATTTAAGAGTGCAAATGTTGTTCCAAAACTAATTATT
>JANPDZ010000375.1:0-6465 GCA_031431735.1 Acidobacteriota bacterium
CAATTACACGATAAATTGAGACTGAAACCACCAAATTAAGGCTTAAATCTCCTAATTTTTCCACCAAAAACCATAGAATTAATTTGGGTGTACTGGTAAATGATTGAATTTAGTTCACTTAGATTTACGCGACACGCTCTAATTACAGATGCCAACAAGACTTTCGGTCTTTTGAGCAGTCAAGCCTCAACGCGGCGCGAAATTTCCGTCATGAATGCCGAAAATCAAGGAATGCAGAACATTCGTAGTCTCGACGGAATCAAAGAAAACTCTCTGCGCAGTCAGGCGACAAATCAGCAGTTCGGGATGCTCAAATATGAGTCAATTCCCGGCGGCGGGACCTTTCCGATTAGAAAAGGCGTCGAATTTTATGATTGGATGAAAGGTCAAAATATACAGCAGCTTTCGACCAAATCAATGAACCGGACGACGACCGATACTTACCAGATTCAAAATGAAAATACGCAGGCGGTGACGAATCAAAAAATTGATGCTTCAACCACTTACCAAAGTGAGATGAACTCAAATTTCAACCGGCAGGCATCGGAAACTGTCAATGCCATCAACACCGGAAGCAATATCGCGTCAAATTCCGCCAAACAAGGTGCCGGCATTCAGATTTCCGGGATCAACAAATCAACCGAGATGGAAAAACAGGCAAATCAGCTTAATTTCGATGGACGGATCGAAGCTGCCGGAATCAATCAAAAAGCCGCGACGGAAGCTGCTCATCTGCGGATGATGTCAACAGTCGTGACAGGATTCTTCCGCGATATGGATCGGCGGATTGAAGAAATGAAGCCCAAGTATTAGCTGGTTTCGAGAATTCGAACCATTTTTTTTCATCGAATTTCCAATTTGTGAGAAATACGCGGCTTCCCTTTTTCTTTTTGTGTGATTGTAATCTGTTTTGAGTCAAATGTTTAACAAATTTTTTCGCAATAAATTTATTAATTCTTACATAGGTAAGCAATATGTGGTTGTTTTTTTCACTGACCTTTGATATTACTAAAAATGCTATGAGAGATTTAACTGCAAAAGATATTTCAATAAAAGAAAATGTTCCAAAAAGGGTTGTGCTCGGTTGGATACAACGAGGCGAATTTCCGAATGCCAGAAAAGTAATAATTGAACCGTTCGGCGAAATTTGGTTAGTTCCCGAAAATGACCTTATTGGCTTTAATAAACCCAAGCCAGGACCCAAATCCATAAAGACGAAAGTAGAAGGAGAATTAACGATTTGAAAATTATCGCGATAGCCAATCAAAAAGGAGGTGTCGGTAAAACCGCCACATCGGTTAATCTATCAGCCGGTTTAGCCTCAAAAGGCTTTAAGACTTTGCTGGTTGATTTAGATTCACAACGAAATGCGACGAATACTTTACTTCCGCCTGAATCGATTACGACCACTTTAGCTGACGTTCTCGTTGGCGATAGCAGTCGTCAACCGCTTGACAATGCAATCTACGAAACGCCGATAGATAATCTTGATTTAGTTCCTGCTCATATTCGTCTTGCAAAAATTGAGAGATTCATCGAAATTGAAGAACAATTCCGGCTCAAAGATAGCCTAAACACTTTGAACGATTATGATTTAGTTATTCTTGATTGCCCACCTACTCTCGGAATGACATTGACTCAGGCATTGCTTGCCGCTCATTTTGTTATTGTACCTATTGCCGCCGATTATTATTCTCACGAAGGCGTTATTGACCTTAATGAATCGCTTCAGAAAGCCCGTCGCGGCAACGAAAATCTTCAGGTGTTAGGCTATTTGGTAACGCGCTACGATGCCCGGATGCGAGTCGCGAAAGAATCTCTGAAATTAACACAAGATAAATACACTGATTTGGCATTCGATTCAGTCATCCGCGAACTCGCGGCAATCAAGACGGCTCCTGCAATGCGCCTGACGGTCTATGAATATGACGCAACAGGCGAAGGCGCGGCGGATTACTCTGCATTTACCGATGAAGTCGTCGTGCGGCTTGAACTAGCCAACAAAAAGAGCCAAGGGCTTCATATTGTCAAAGAAAATCAATCAAAAAGGAAAGTTAGCTAATGACCAAACCGAACAAATCGAATCAAAAGCCGAAACTTACAATTCAAATCAACCGTAATCGCGGCGGCGGTAAGAAAAGACCTGATTTGTTCGCCAACATCCGTAATCTTGAACATCCTCTTGATTCAATGTTTCCCGACGAACAGGTTATTTCCCATCCCGAATTATTTTCCAAAACTTTGGATAGCCAAATTTCTGAAGATAGGATAGCCAAAACTGAAATTATTGGCTATCCAATTATTCAAAACTTGGATAGCCAACCTGATAATATTGGCTATCCAAGTAGCGAAAATTTGGATAGCCAAAAAATAAATATTGGCTATCCAAATAGCGAAAATTTGGATAGCTTGATAGCCAAAAACGACATTTGGATAGCCAAAAAACCTAAGAATTTGGATAGCAAGATAGCCAAAGATTTAAATTTGGATAGCCAAACTGAAGAAAAAAAGATTAATTGGAAAAAATACGATACGAAGCGCTCGGCGAAAGGTGTCTTTCTAAGAACAAATGACGATTTAACCAAGCGTTTCAAACAATTCTGTATTGGAAAGGACTGGGATTTTTCATACGGAACCGAACTCGCTTGGAACAAATTAATGACCGATTTGGATAGCCAAACTTCCGGCGATTTGGATAGCTTGATAGCACTAGATAATAGAAGACTAATGATAATGTTTAAAACGAACAACCTCATTATTAATCTTTATCTCGCGTATAATTCGGTTTTCAACGAAATTTCGGAGGCTAATTCAAAAGGGAAGTGGTCGGCGCGATGGACTCCGCGAGACGATGAAGCCGCATTTAGATACAACAATATTGCCCCAATGATTGTGGAACTAGGCATCATTCAAACTCAAATGAACAAAGGATTCGGACAGAGCAAAATTCAGACTTTCAAATACTATTTGGACGAAATAGAAAAAGTTTTAACTTCAGGTGTGAATGACGAAACGCTTGAAACAATCCTACAGTATCACAGGCAAATTTGGAAAAACACAACAAAAAGGGAAATAGACTTAAGTTTCATGGGAAACGAAAAAGAAACTGAGTAATCATAAAAAGAAACAGCAAAAGCTCAAAAAAAAAGAAAATGCCAATCCAGATAAAGCGAACCAACATAAAATTTTGATCATGTGAAAAAATGTTGAAAATTATATCGAGTTTTTTGGGATCAAGGGTTTGAAAAATTACATCCAAAAAAGATTTTCAAAAATCATCAGTTACAAAAAATCTAATCAGAAAGGGGCAACACTCAATGACATGCGCAAATAAAGTTTCTTCGTGCACATCGTGAAAAGCCTGAAATTCTTCCAAATAAACAAACCCAACAAAACCCATAAAATAGAAAACAAGCGGCAGACAGAAAGTGAAAACCTACAAACAATTGAAATTACGGAAAACCATAATTCATGCGCAAAAAAAACAGCCGATACTGTTCAAAAAATTATTGAAATAATTGATGAAAGAAAAGAGAAAATCTCGAATCGGGAATTGTTGAAAATATGTCAAGAATTGGATTTTTTCAATGCCGGAACCAATCCACATCTGATCCACGAAATTGCCGAAACATCATTAAACCTGCTCGTCAAAAGCAAATATGCAAAAATCTTATTGAACTCGGATCAGCCGGCTAAAGTGTGTGAAAAGATACTCAAACCGTTGCAAACCCGACTTCCGACTCAATCCTGGCGCAGCGAAGAGCAAATTCTCCGGCAGCAGTTTTCAGCACCACCGACAATTGCTTATTTACTCAGCTTTTTAATGAACTTCAAAGCAAATGAAACAGTGCTTGAACCGTCCGCCGAAACCGGTAGTCTCAGTAGATCCGGATTTCGGATTTCGGATGTCAGATTAAAAATCAATCCCAATCCTGGACTTTCGCCTGATTTTAGATTTCGCTTCCGGTATTTGGCGGGTTTTTGCGGTTTCAATTGTTTTCAATGACTGCTTTTTACGGTCGAAAGTAACCCGTCTTTCCAAATTGGGATCTACTGAGTCTGGTTGTCTGGGCAAGTGGAACCGGACTTCTAACATATACCAATGAAATAACATATACCAATGAAATTGAACCGCGCCGCCGGGAACTGCTCGGTTTCTTAGGTTTTACGCCGACTTCATACAATGCTGAATTCATCGACGATCATCTGCCGGGTGAGATTGATCCTGATTGTGTGATGATGAATCCGCCGTTTTCATCAAATGGAGGACGGACTAAACAAAATTCAGGCAAGTTCGGTTTTCGTCACGTCGAATCGGCTCTCGAAAAACATAAAAAAGGCGGGAAGTTCGGGATTATTTTGGGTAATTCAGCTGGTTTAGAGACGCGAACAGGAAATAAATTTTGGCAAAAAATGTCGGAAACAATCAGCCTCAAAGCGATTATCAAAATTGATGGTCGTGAATATGCGAAAAATGGGACAAGAGTCGACGTTAATCTCATAATCGGCAGAAAGCATCAATCAGTGGAAGAAAATGGCTGGAACGAGGCACAACGCGCAATGAGGAAGCGATTAACGATTTGGATTTCAGTCCGCGTGAAACTTCTTTCACGGCTGGTTGAAAACTGCTTTCCGGTCAAAGTTTTTCAGGAAGAAACAGATGTGCAGAGCGGCACAACCCAATATGTTCCTGTCTTGGATGAAGGCGGAAATCAACTTGAAAGCCGCACGGCACTTGAACTGAAGAGGGAATTGCGCGACCGACTTTCTATTTTACAAGTTCCCGAACATCGGCTTGACCAGCTCGTCAATTATTTCGGTAAGGAAAACGTCGCGGAATTGAATCGAGTGTTATCGGTAAAATTCGGAAAGCCTTTGGCATTTGGAGAAACCCGGCGGCGACAGCCGAAGAAATTATCAAAAGCGTTTAGGAAGAAAACGAGAGCTTTGATCTGCTTGGCGAAATGAAGATCCGACAGACGAGATTTCAAGGCAGAAGAGTCATCGAAGTCTGCCCGACAAGCTATGAACAAATCCGCGAACTAAGCGAAATCGGGTTGATCAATATCATTCAGAACAGCAAGCAACGATTTTTCTTGTCCGGAGATGAAAAAATGGCTCAGGAAACGCTCTCGAAAGTTATAAAGGTATATCCACCGCTTCATCTTCTAAAAAACGCCGGAAGCGGCGTTTATGAGCAAACTACGAATCAGTTAAACGATACTCACAGCCCTGTTAGATTGCCGGAATGGTTAATTGATCCGCCGATTGAAGAAATCAGGCGAATTGCCATCGCGGATTAAATCATTGAAAAACAAAATTATGCTATTGAATCCATTTTTACTTGAAAAAGCTGTTGCCGAAACGCTTCAGAGGATACCAAAGAATTTAGGTGAAAAACTTAGAAAACGTCATCGCAACGCCATTAACAAAGCCTTCCAAAGACTCAGTAGATCCAAATTTGGATCTACTGAGTCTGAATATCTGCGCGTTTAGTATGTCGCGGCTTTGCTTTTTTGGTTCTACTGGTATTTTAGTGGAAGACACGTTATTTAGGTTGACTCCAGCCGCTTTGAGCGGCTTTCCGCGCGAGCGCGGCACTTAGCATCACTACACACAATTGCCGAAGATTTAGGGCCGGCTTTCCGCGCGAGCGCGGCACTTAGCAACGGATCATCGATTGATTCAACGCATCAGGCCGGCTTTCCGCGCGAGCGCGGCACTTAGTTTTCATCTCGATTTGATTCCGCGTGTTGATTTGGGTGCCAACCCGGCTTTCCGCGAGCGCGCGGCACTTAGGCACCTTGACCCCCTCAACAACCGCCGCAAGCACGGCTTTCCGCGAGCGCGCGGCACTTAGGCGGAATATATTCGGGAAAAGACGCGCCTGATCCGGCTTTCCGCGAGCGCGCGGCACTTAGGCCAGTTCGAGCATTTGCACCGCAACCTTTGCCCGGCTTTCCGCGCGAGCGCGGCACTTAGCCGCGCTATTTATGGCGCGGTTAATTTGATGATAATTTTCAAGAGGGCGTAAAGACGTCCTTTGGTTGCGGCTTAAGGCTTCATAATTCGATGGCTTAAGCCTTTTTCAAGGACGTCTTTACGCCCTTTGCCTTTCTCTCAGCGTCCTTTCCACGCGCTAAAGTCGCGTGGCGGCGAAGCGGTTGCCGCGAAACGCGGAAAGCCCGATAAATCGGTCTGAAAATAACTACCCGCCGAAGGTGATTAAAATAAGATGTTCTCCACTAAATTCCCAGTAGAACCGCTTTTTTTTAGCGGCGATGATGAAATCTGGGACTTTTTTACGAATAATTACCACATAAATAGAGCGTGTCGCATAAATCAAAGTCTATGTATTGCAACAAGTAACATTTTTAAGCCGGCAATTACACGATAAATTGAGACTGAAACCACCAAATTAAGGCTTAAATCTCCTAATTTTTCCACCAAAAACCATAGAATTAA
>JANPDZ010000376.1:0-5621 GCA_031431735.1 Acidobacteriota bacterium
ACCGCCAAACCTTCTTCTGACTCGTTTAACTCTGCGATGGTCAATGGCGCATCTTATTTTACTTGCGTTACTTAACAAAAAAAACTTAGTGGGGTATGTTATTTAATTTGTTTTACTAAGACAAAAGAAAAGAGGTCTAAAGATGGAATGAAAGATTTGTCGAGTTGACCGCGATACGGTGAGCGGTCGGATCAATAACTGGAATGAGTCTGAGTTCAAAGGCTTAGAAGAAGAAGAAAAACCAGGTCATCCGTTGGTTTTGACTTTGGCAGAGCAAGAAAAAGCGATTGCCATCGGGTTAAAGAATCCGAAGTTAAACAAAATACCTGATTATTTTTTCTTAGGTGCTTACGAATTCAAGCAAACTACCTTCGTTCAATAAACACAGAAGAAACGGCACTTCATTCTTTTGAAATTTTAGATTTAATGCTCAAAGACTATCCTGAAAAGTCGCAACTTTCTTCAGCATATTTGCAAAAGGCTGAATGTCTGATGACATTAGGCAAAATTGAAGAAGCCATTGATGAAATGAGAATTAGCAAATTCCAATGAATAACTTTAAATCTCAAAATATTGCCATCATCGGAAGCGGTTTTCTTGGTTTGACGCTCGCTTTGCGTCTGAGCGATGCCGGAAATCAAGTTACCGTTTTTGAATCCGCACCGGGAATCGGCGGACTTGCGAGCGCGTGGCAGATCGGTGATGTCGTTTGGGACAAACATTATCACGTGACGCTTCTTTCGGATTCGTTTACAAAGAAAATCGTCGAAGAAATCGGTTTGGGCGACGAATTCGAATGGGTTGAAACGAAAACCGGATTTTATACTGACGGCAAACTCGTTTCAATGTCGAACACGCTCGAATTTTTGAAGTTTCCGCCGCTCGGATTGATTTCCAAATTCCGTTTGGGCGGCACGATCTTTTATGCTTCACGTGTCAAAGACTGGAAAGCATTGGAGAAAATCTCGGTCGAAGATTGGCTTGTCAGACTTTCGGGCAAGCGGACGTTTGAAAAGATGTGGAAACCGTTGCTCAAAGCGAAATTGGGCGAAGCATACAAAGAAACTTCCGCCGCGTTTATCTGGGCGACGATTCAGCGGATGTATGCGGCGCGCGCATCCGGATTAAAACGCGAAATGTTCGGCTATGTGCGCGGCGGTTATGCACGAGTTTTGGAAAGATTCGGCGAATACTTGAAAGAAAAAGGCGTTGAGATTCGCCTTAATTCGCGGATTGAGAAAATTGAAAAGATTGATGGAAAGATAGTTTTAAACGCAGAGCGCGCGGAGAACGCAGAGAATTCTTTAAATAAATTCGCAAAAGAATATGAATTAAGTTTTGGCAGATTGATGCCTTCAAAAGAATCATTAAAAAACTCTGCGCTCTCTGCGTCCTCTGCGTTTAAAAATTCTTTCGATTCAGTGATACTGACTTGCCCGTCAAATATCGCCGCGAAGATCGTGCCGCAATTATCAGAAACGGAAAAAGCGAAACTCAACAATATCAAATATCAGGGCATCGTTTGCGCCTCTGTTTTGATGAAGAAATCGCTTTCAAACTTTTACGTTACAAACATCACGGACGAAACGCCGTTTACGGGAATTATCGAAATGAGTGCGCTCGTTAAAAAGAGCGAATTCGGCGGCAACGCGCTCGTGTATCTGCCGAAATACGTTCCGCCCGACGATGAGCTTTTTGAAAAAACGGACGCGGAAATTGAAGAGATATTTTTAGCGGCTTTAGAAAAAATGTATGCTCATTTCAAACGCGAAGATGTCGTTGCCTTTAAGCTCTCGCGGGTGCGGCAAGTTTTTCCGCTGCCGACCCTGAATTATTCGGAAAACGTTCCGAAAGTGGAAACTTCACTCGATAACGTCTTTATAGTTAATTCGGCGCAAATTACGAACGGAACTTTGAATGTCAACGAAACGATTCAGTTAGCCGAGAGATTTTTTGAGGGGAATTTTGCCCACGAAACACACGAAAGGCACGAAAAAAATACAAAAAATTAAAAAGGTTTTATTTTTCGTATTTTTCGTGTGTGCGCGTGGGCAAATAAATTATGAAACCAATTGCAAGTCTTAGTTTAGACCTCGACAATAAATGGTCGTATATGAAAACGCACGGCGATGCGGGCTGGGAAACTTTGCCGTCCTATTTGGATGTTTGCGTGCCGCGTGTTTTGAAGTTTTTGAAAGAGAGAGATTTGCAGATCACGTTTTTTATTGTCGGGCAAGATGCAGTTTTGGAGAAGAATCACGAATCAATCGGACAGATTTCGGCTGCCGGTCACGAGATCGGCAATCATTCTTTTCGTCACGAACCGTGGCTGCATCTTTATTCAAAGCAAGAATTAACTGAAGAATTTGAAAAGACGGAAGAAGCCTTGGAAAAAGTGACGGGAAAAATGCCGAAAGGCTTTCGCGGCCCTGGCTATTCGCTTTCACCGACTGTGCTGGAAGTTCTCGCGACGCGCGATTACGAATATGATTGTTCGACCTTGCCGACCTATATCGCACCGCTTGCGCGAGCTTATTATTTTTTCAAATCACCCGAGATGAGTGAAGAAGAACGCGAAAAGCGCAAGAAATTGTTTGGTAAGTTTTCCGACGGTTTTCAATCGCTGAAACCTTACAAATGGCAGATCGGCGAAAAATCTTTGATCGAAATTCCGGTCACGACACTGCCGATGTTCAAAACGCCGATTCACGCCAGTTATGTGATCTATCTTTCGACGTTTTCCCGCAGTTTGGCGCGCACTTATTGGAAAACGGCGGTCAAAATGTGTAAATTAACGGGAACACAATTAAGTTTACTGCTTCATCCGCTCGATTTTCTGTCGGGTGACGACGCGCCCGAATTGAAATTCTTCCCGGCGATGAATCTATCCGTTGAAAAGAAACTCGAATTTGTCAGCGAGATTCTGGAATACTTCGGTAAATCGTTTTCTATCTTGAATATGCAGAAACACGCACAAGCAGCGGCGAAGCAAAATTTGAAGATTCGCAAGGCGGATTTAAACGCAAAGAACGCGGAGAACGCGGAGATTTTGAAAAATGAAATCGGTTGAAACGATTGATTCAAAAGAAATATTTTCGTTTCGCCAAACCGTGCGCGGTTTGGTGGTCGAACTGCGTCCGCAGGAATGGACAAAGAATCTGCTTGTTTTTACAGGTTTGATCTTTTCGCGTTCGCTGACTGATGCCCACAATATTTGGATCAGCTTTTTAGGTTTTGTCATTTTTTGCTGTGCGAGCAGCGGCATCTATCTTTTCAACGATCTTTGCGACATCAAAGAAGACCGCGAACATCCCGTCAAGAAAAATCGTCCGCTGGCATCGGGCGCGTTGAATGTTAATTTGGCGCGTTTCGTGATGGTTTTGTTGTTTTTAATTGCCTCTTTCGGAGCATTATGGCTCAATCATTCGTTTGCGCTGATTATCGGGGTTTATCTGACGACTTGCCTTGCCTATTCGTTCAAACTGAAAGACATCGTGATCTTGGACGTGATTTTGATCGCGAGCGGCTTTGTCCTGCGGGCAATTTCGGGCGCGGTCATTATCGGCGTCGAAGTTTCCGAATGGCTTGTGCTTTGTACTTCGATGGTCGCGCTGCTCGTCGGTTTCGGAAAACGACGGCACGAACTGGTTTTGCTCGAAGAATTAGCGGGAAATCACCGCCGCAGCTTGAGCGATTATTCGCTCTCTTTTCTCGATTCGATAATGAATATCTGCGCGGGCGCGGCCGTTTTGACTTACGCGCTATATACGCGGGCCGACGAAACTGTCCAAAGAGTTGGTTCAAGGGCGATGCTTTTGACGATTCCGTTTGTCATTTACGGAGTTTTTCGTTATTTGTTTTTGATTCACGAACGCAAAACGGGCGGCGATCCGGTGCAATTGCTTTTCCGCGACCGGCCAACGTTGCTTAATCTTTTGCTGTGGATATTGGCGGCGGGTGTGGTGATCTACTTACCGAAGTTCGTTAATTTTTGATGAGTAAGACCAGGCTGATATTGATCTTTATCTTTCTTGCCGGAGCGGGAATCCGCTTCGCCGATGCTTTGCGTCCGATTGACCGTGCTTCGTGGCGCGAATCCGATCTGGGCGCGGTTGCGCGAAATTACGCGACTGAATCAATGAATCCGCTTTATCCGCGCATTGATTGGCGCGGAAACACGCCCGGCTACGCCGAGATGGAGTTTCCGCTTTACCCTTATTTGATCGCGATAACTTACAAAATATTCGGTGTTCAGGATTATTTCGGACGCGTTTGGGCTTTTTTGTTTTCGCTCGGCACGCTTTTATTTTTTTACAAATTGGCGCGAGAATATTTGGACGACCTTAGTCTTGTTTTCGCCTTTGCCTTTTTCGCGTTCAATCCGCTGATCGTCGAATTTTCGACCTCGATTCAACCCGAAGGTTTGATGATTTTATGCTATACGGCAAGCGTTTATTTCTTTTTGAAATGGCTGAAAACCGATCAAAATAAAGACTTTTGGTTTGCCGCAATCGCCACCGCTTTAACTCTTTTATCAAAAGCCACATCAGCGCATATCGGTTTATTTTTCGGCGTTCTTCTAATACAAAAATACGGCGTTGCGGTTTTCAAACAAAGCAAGATCTGGCTCTTCGGCGCGATAAGTTTGGTGCCCGCTTTGCTCTGGTATCTGCACGCGAAAAGTCTCTGGAAAAATTACGGCAATTCGCTTGGCGTATCGAACGAATATCATTGGGTCGGCGCGGATTTTTTTACCAATTCATATTTCATCAAAGGCATTTTGTTCGCGGAATTTTCGGTCGTTTGGGTCTATTTCGGTTTAGCTATCGGGGTATTCGCGGTTTTCAAGGGATTTCATTCTCAAATCGTCAGACTTTCGCTTTTGTGGCTCGCTTCAATTTTCGTTTTATACATAATTGCGGCGCGGACAACCGCCGACGATTGGGCGATTTATTATCATATTTTCAGTATTCCGCCCGCCGCTTTGATCTTCGGTTTCGGCATCGGCAATTTTTCCGAAATTTTCGCGAGTCTTTTCAACTTTTTCGGTGATTTTTCGGCGTTTGAAAAGTTAAAGAAAAGTCTGCTGGTCTGTCTCGTCGGGTTTGCAGTGCTTGCGGTCTTTGCTCTCGAAGTCCGGCAGATTCGCGCCAATTTTTTGCAAAATCGTGTCAAAGACGAAAGTTTTGCGTGCGTTGCAAAATTAAAACCTGCGATGCCGAAAGAAGGTTTGATATTGGTTTCTGGCAGTCATTGCGTTGACCCGGACGGCTATATGGTCGCTTACAATGCGTCGTTTATGTTTTACTGGCTTGAACAGAAAGGCTTTAACGTCTGCACCGAAGAACAATCCGTCAAAAAAGTCCGCGAATTTGCCGCGAAAGGCGCGAAATATTTTGTCGCGCAAAAATCAATCGTCGCGCAAAAGCCGGATTTCGCCTCGGAACTCAAACAAAACTTTCCGCTTGTCGCGGAATGCAGCGAGTATTTTGTATTCGATCTTGGTTTTTAGTTTTTGGTTTTTAGCCTTATCGGTTACTTTTAAATGTGAATCAAGAGTAGGAAGAAAACAGATTTATCAAATCTCAATTATCAATTATCAATTATATTCAAGGGTAAAA
>JANPDZ010000377.1:0-12909 GCA_031431735.1 Acidobacteriota bacterium
TCCGTAAACGCTCGAAATTGCAACAATCGCATTTCGTTCAAATTCGAGCTGGCTTTTTTTATACTTTCTTTCAACAACCGTGAGTTTTCTTCTCAAAATTTCCGCCAAAAAATTACCGTCTCCGCAAGCCGGTTCTAAAAAACGCGAATCTATTCTTTCGGTTTCCTGTTTTACGAGGTCGAGCATTGCGTTGACTTCGCGTTGAGAGGTAAAAACTTCGCCGTGATCGGCTACGCGCTTTTTAGATTTTACTTGCATCGCTCCAATCATATTGTAAATCGGCACTCCGTTCAAAGATAAATCATTTCTTTATTAAACCCGATCGAATCAAAAGTCTGAACAATTTGTGTATTGGTGAGAAATTCATCGCCAATCGACCAAGTGCAGCGATTTTTAAATTATCTGATGTTTTGATTTCACTTTAGCGGGTTTTTGTTTTCGTTCAGAGTCCACGCTTTAGCGTGTGCCCGCCAGCGAAGCGCGGTGGGCAATCAAAGTGCGTTCCGCGTTTGGACTCTGAACGAAGCAAAATACTTGATTGCTTTTGCTCACCTGCTTATTTCTTTCAAAAACCAAAAACCAAAAACCAAAGACCCAATCAGCTACAATAATTTAGCCGATAAATCAGTTTATTCGGCCGTTAAAATTCGCCAGATTGACGACGATTTCATCCATCACGGCTTGGCGCAATCTCGTTTCGCTGACACCGTTGACGAGAATTGAAAACACCAATTTTTCGCCCGAAGCCGTCGTCACATAACCCGAAAGCGCGGAAACCTGATCAATCGTGCCGGTTTTCCCGCGCACATTTTTGGCGGCTTTGGTGCCTTTGAAACGATTCTGCAACGTGCCGTCAACTCCGGCGATGGTCAGCGCATTGAGCCATGCGTCCGCATAGCGGCTCTGCTTCGCCATAAAGGCGTAAAGCTGAACAAGCGCGGCAGGTGTAACGAGATTATGGCGCGAAAGCCCGCTGCCGTCGTATTGAATGATGCCGTCGGGCGCAACGCCGATCTCATTCAAAAAACTTCGGACAACGAATATTCCTTTGTCCGAACTCGTCGCTTTCGGGTTAAGAAACGGATTTGTTTCGGGCGTCACGGCATTCGTAATTGTCGCGCTTCGGCCTTCTTGCCCGAGCGTCCAAAGAATCGTTTCGGTATAAAGATTTTGGCTCGGTTTCATTGTTTTCGCCGCGATCAGCGAAAACGGCGGCGATTCGAGCGTCGTGATCTGAACCGGCGCCAATGTTGAACTAACCGCCAAAATCGCTTTGTCTTTCGCGCCGATAACTCGCGGTTGACCGGTAATGACAACACCTTTTTTTTCAAGCCGCTGTTTAAGAAGCGCGATAAAAAGTTCCGACGGATGCGAAACCGTCAGATAATTTGCAAAACCTTTGTCGCCAACGGAGATTGTTCCGCTGATTTCCAGAACGTTTTGGTCGAGGTCTTTTTTGACCGTCAAATCGCGCTTGATGCCTGATGCGGTTGTCCGGCAAGTATTGACAATCCGCATCACCGGATTAAACGGCAAGAGTTGCACAGTGCACGGCGTACCGACCGACGCAGGTTTGACACTCAAATCGAGCGCGTTGTCATTGAGCGGCAACGCCGAAACTTCCGCGCCGTAATACCATTGCAAATCGTCCCATTCCCAACCTGACGGAAGTGCGCTTCCCGAAAAGTAACTTTCGTCCCCGACGAGATTTCCCTCAATTCTTTTAACTCCGGCTTGCACAATTTTATCGGCGAATAAGTCCAAACCTTTGTAATAATCGCCGCCGTAAAAGGCGGTCGAGAATGAAATGTCGCCGCGCCCGTAAATACTCAAATCGCCATTGATCGTGCCGCTTGCGTCAGGTTTATCGAGCGCGAAAACACTCGTCACAAAGCGAAAATCGGGTGTTAATTTCTCCATCGCCGCCGCGACCGTAAAACTTTTCATATTCGACGCAGGCATAAAATATTTTTCGGCGTTGTCTTCAAAAACGATCTTGCCCGTGTCGAGCGACGCGATCTTGATTCCGACACTTCCGCGCCGCAGTTCGGGACGCGCCAAACTTTGCCGAATTTTCGCCTGCAAATCAAAAATCGTCTGTCCACCGGAAGTTGGCGGAGTCTGTGTCGGTGTCGGTGAGATTGTCGGTTTCGCGGTCGGTTTTGGTGTCGGAGTTGCACCGATAATGATTCTTTGGCGATTGTCGTTATTTTGCGCCTCAGTCGAGAAACTAAAACTAACAAAACCGACTGAAATAATTAAAAAAAGCGCGATTTTGATTTGGCTGATTTTTTTCATTGAATTCATTTTACGGAAAATTTGCAAAAGGCAAAAGTCTTTAAGGTAAAAGGTAAAACTTAAGAATATCTTACTTGACTGTTCAAATTGAGTAAGACAAATTGTTTTACCTTTTACCTTTTACCTTTTACCTTTATTTACTTTTTTGCGCCGAGGATGACATTGATGTCGGCTTGCGGAACTTGCAAATCGAGCATTATTTCATTGCCGACTTGCGATATTTTCGCGTTTTCGACCATTCGCCCGTAAACTTTCTTGTCAGGCGATTTTGAACCGCCGAGCACTGCTTTGCCGATCGCCTGCAAACCGTCCAAAGTATCTTTCAAACCTTTTGCTTGCTCGGCATTAACGGTTTTTGCCGACATCGAAACTGCCGTGCTTCCGTCCAAAACGTCCATCGAACCTGACAAAAATCGAATCGCGTCGAGATTTTTGCCGAGTTCGTCGTTATCGAGTTCGAGAAATTGCGACATACCGTTCGGAACACGCGCGCCGAAATTAATGATTGCGTTCGGCTTTCTAGTAACCAACCTCAAAACTTCGTCGCTGAGGCGCGTTTTCGTTTCAAACGTTTCGCGCACCCGCGCCAGCGAACCGAGCGCGAGCGTTTTGTTATCGTAAGTTGTGACGGCGAGTTCGTCGCTCAAACCCGCAAGCACTTTGTTGAGGATACCGGAAATCATCGAATTGGTGATTTTACCTTTATGTTGTTCGATAATTTCCTTTGCCGAAAAAACATAAACCGTCCGGTCGCCGATTTTTTCTTCGCGGTATTTGCCGTTTGAAGCGATTTTCGCGACCGCTATGAGGCCTGCCGCGTTGAATTGTCCGCGAGCAAGAAGCACCGGTTCGAAATTATATTCCTTGCCTTCGCCTTTGATCGCATTGACACCGATCGCAATTTGATGAAATTGTTTAAAATCAATGCCCGTTTTGGTTTTGATTTCATCAAATGTGCCGAGAATACCGGCAAGCAAGGGCTGATTAGCCGATAATATCTGCGGCAGAGCCTCGTCGAAAAATCGCTTTGCGTCAACCGTCAGCGCGGCATCCGAAGGCGGCAAAAGCATCAGCAATTGATTATCATTCTTTGCTTTTTTCTTAACCTTAGTTTCCGCAAAACCAACACTGACCATGCTCAAAACAACCGCGCAAACCGTCAACAGCGCGAAAAAAATTTTCTTCATTCAAAAACCTCTTATTAGATAACTTTTAAAACTTCGTCAAATTATAGATGATTTTGCGGTAAATAAAAGTTTGCCGCATAGTTGCAGAAAGTTTTTTTTCTCCGTTTTCACTTTTCACTTATTCCTTAAGTGTTTGGTGTTTCCATTTTCTGCAAACTGCTCAAGTCTTTGGTCGGCGATGTTTCCTTGATAACTTCAAACTCGAAACTCAGTTCTTTTCCGCGAAAAATATAGCTTAGATAAAATTCCCAAAACTTGCGCGTAAAGCGAAAGCGCGGCGATTTTTGATCGAGATTAACGATAAATTCAAAACCCAAAGCACGCCACAGATTCGCCAGCGAAACATAGCTTTTGACGGGTTTTAGTTTTACGTCCGTGTAAAAATCAAAAATCTGTCGGTCGGGCAAAAATGTGTTGAATGTATATGAATTAAAATGATTGCGGTGTGTCGGGTCGGTCGCCCAATCGGGATTTGTATAGTGCGGCGTGACGAGTTTGATCGTTCCACCGTGTTTTGTAATTCGGTAGAGTTCGGTGACAAACGCCATCACGTCCGGAACGTGTTCGACCACATGACGCGAAACAATCAAATCAAATTCGTTGTCTGCAAACGGATACGGAACGCTTCCAAGATCGTGAATCACATCAGCCGCCGTGCGCGGATTATTGTCCAGTCCAATCGCACCTTCGTATTTATTCGCACCGCAACCAACATCGAGAATTTTCATCTGAAGGATATTTCACCACAAAGGCACAAAGGACACAAAGTTTGTAAAGACAAAAGTAAAAGTATAAAAACAAACTGCCGGACAATTTTAAATTTCTTTGTGTTCTTTGTGTCTTTGTGGTGAATTTTTAAGATTTATCCGCCAATTCCGTGATTCCGCAGCGCGGACATATCAAAGTTCGATGCGCCGGATCAAACCATTTTGCCAGCGCGGAACTTGAAAGACTAGGGATTTTGCTCTCGGCTTCGCCTTCACGCATCAGCCGCGAATGTTTTTCCGCTTTTTGTTGCGCTTTGAGCTCGCGTTCGCAATGCCGGCAAATCCAGCCGAAACCGTCGTTGTAAAAGTCGTTTAATTCAATCATCAAAAAAATAATGGACAGTGAAAAAGCCGCTTTTCACTGTCCAAAGGATTTGCAAGCCGCATAAACTTATTGTTTTTTACCCGGCGGACGACCTTGAATCGAAACCGGTAAAGGCATCAGTTTAACCGAAACTGTCTGCGCTTTATTGCCGCGATAAATCTCAATTTGCACAGTATCGCCGATTTGCTTTTTGTCGAGCAATTTATAAAGATCGTCCAAACTGGCGATCGCACTGCCGTCAATCGAAGTGATAATGTCGCCTAAAACCAATTCGCCGTCGCCCGATTGTGAAATTCCGCGTAATCCGGCGGCGGCTGCCGATCCGCCCGGCGAAACTCCGCGAATGAGCAAACCTTTGACAACCGGCATTTTGATGCCTTGTTCGCTTAGTTGCTCGACACTATAAAGCGTTGCGCCGAGTTTCGGACGGCGCACTTCACCGAATTGAAGGATCTGCGGAATAATGCGTTTGGCAATGCTGACCGGAATTGCAAAGCCGACACCGACCGAACCGCCCTGCGGCGAAAGAATCTGCGAATTGATACCGATCATCCGCCCGAATTTATCAAGCAGAGGTCCGCCCGAATTACCCGGATTAATTGACGCATCGGTTTGAATCGCGCCTTCGATCGGCCGACCGTTGCGAGCGCGAATCGGTCGTTGCAAACCTGAGATAACGCCCGTGGTCAAAGTTCTGTCCAAACCGAACGGATTGCCGATCGCCAAAACTTTTTGTCCGACATCGAGTTGATCTGAATCGCCGAGCGGCACGATCGTTAATTTGTCCGCGCCCGGTTCGATTTTAATGATCGCTAGATCCGTGTCCGGATCGCCGCCGATCACTTTTGCCGGATATGTTTTTTCACCGCCGAAACTGACTGTCAATTTTGTCGAGCCTTCGATGACGTGGTAATTCGTCAGAATGTGCCCTTGTGCGTCAATCACCGAACCTGAGCCGTTGCCTTTGTCGGTTTCAAATTCTTCGCCGTAAAAATTTTGCGCTCGTGAGCTCGTCGTGATAAAAGCCACGCCGGGCGAAAGTGATTTGTACACTTCGATGCTGTTTTGTTCGTCGCTGACCGTTGCGGGATTGGAAATTCCCTGCGGTGTCGGCGCATTTTCCGCCGAAGCGATGTTGGAATTTTTGAGCTGAAACAATCCGCCGAAATTGCTCAGACAAGCCACCGTTCCAACGGCGATGAGTGCCGAAGCAAACGCCAAAACTACTAACTGCCGTGCTGATAATTGATAAACTGCTTTATTTGACATATTATTTCCTGGTTCCACTGTAAAAATTTTCAAGTATTTGATGCCGAATTTGAAAAGAATCGTTGCGTGTTGAATACGAAAAAAAATAACCCGCTGTTTCATCTAAAGTATAAACCAGCGAGCCGCGCAAAATAAAGATTTTTTTTAATCAGAACCGCGAGCAGTCGCGACCGGGTAAATTATTTGATCGTATTTTGACTTTGGAGTTCAACCAAGACTTCGTGTTATCGCCCTGTTTTCTTAAACTTATGCGAGCAAACTGCCTGACCAAACCGTAAAATCATTGACGAGAGTATTTGAAACATAACCAAAAGCGGAAAGACCCGTGAAAAAATGAATTCCCATCAAACTGATGTAAACTGCCAAAGCCACTGCTAAACCGTATTTCGCCAGCCGTAAATTTCTCCAGCGCCAAAGAACAACTGCCGTCACCGCGCCAATCGCAACTTTAACCCCTAAAAACGGTAAGTCGCCGATGTCCAAAAGTGTTGCCATCAATTGATTTCCTTCGGTCGCAAAACCATTTCGAACCCAGTAAATCGTTAAAACCGCGTCGAGAAAGTTAAGAGCGAAAAGTAGAAAAGTTTGATGAAACAGCGGCATATTGATGGACAACTCCCTTTTGCAAAACTTGTTAATCTCTTTTCTTTAAGTAGTATAACCCTTGATTTAAATATACCAAGAGCTACTCTGACCAAGAGAAACGAAATGTTTTAGTTGCCTTGAATATACTTCTAATAAACCCGAATTTCAAGAAAATAATTAAATTTTTACAATTTTTATTTTTGGTGTTTGGTGATAACCTTAAATTAAAGAATGCCCCGCTAAAGAAAATATTGGACAACGATTCAAAATCATCTGTCGTCAAAGCAGACGACTGACGGAAGTTGAAGTTTTGAACGTTAGTTTTAGGCAAACAAAAAGGACAAAGTGAATTATGAAAAAGATATTGAATTTCAAAGTTTTAACTACGATTTTAGCAATGTTGTTGGCTTTCGGCGCAACCGAAACAATGGCACAAAAGAAAAAGCCGGTCATTCGTAAAAAAACGACCGTCAAAAAAACTGTCGTCAAGCCGGCTGTCAAACTTTATACGGCTGATACGGGAACGGTTTTCCGCGTCCGGATGAACAACAACATCAGTTCAAAAACGGCAAAAGTTGGCGATACTTTTACGACAACCGTCACTGAGCCTGTTTATTCAAGCGCGGGCGTCGTCATCATACCGACGGGAAGCACCGTGACAGGTCGTATTGATTCGGTTGTGCCGGCGAAAAAAGGCGGTAAACCTGGAGAGATCGGCGTGAGTTTTGTTTCGCTCAAACTGCCGACGGGAAAAACACGCTCGATCAATGGTTCGCTGACCGATTTGAATAGCAAAGACGCGAAAAGCGACAACGAAAGTACGGCTTCGGGCGACAAGATGAAGAATCGTAAGATCATCTTTATTGGCGGCGGCGGTGCCGGCGGTGCCGTTCTCGGGGCGGCAATCGGCGGCGGAAAAGGCGCGGTGATCGGCGGCATCATCGGCGCGGCGGGCGGTTTCATAACTGAAAAAATGACCAAAGGCGAAGAAGCCGAAGTTAAATCGGGAATCGAATTTGGCGTTTACTTAAACCAAGCCGTTTCGATGCGGAAATGGGTTGAGCCGGTCGAATAATTTTCAGTTGTATAAATCAAGCCGGATGAGCATCAAAGCTCATCCGGCTTTTTTATTTTCACATTCTATCGAAAAATAATGCGCTTCGATGATCATCGTTTTTTGCAAATAAACGCCTTTGTCGGTCAAAGCCCAATCGCCGATTGCCAGGAGCTGGATAAAATCGAAAATCTTCACTTCCTCGCCGCCGCCGGTTGGCTGCCGAAACAAACCGATGGTAAAAAAACCGACTTTATTGTAATACAAATATTTTCCAGCGTCGGCTCCAGCTCTACTCTGAAATTTTTGAGCATCACGACATTAACGGTGCCTTTGCCGCGGGAAACGATAAGATTTTTGCCGTTGCGGGAAAAAGCGAAGCCGAAAATTATTTCGGATTTGAAATTGGTGAAAGGCTTTGGCTCGCTGCTATTTCCATCCGGTTAAAACTATCGCATTTTCACTTTTCTAAACCGATGCGCCGGATTAAATCCTGAAAGCGCGGGTCTGAGCGCAAAGGATCAAAGAGCGGTTCAACTCTGAGGCAAATTATCCAACCGTCGCGCTCCTCATATGCATGGTTGAGTTGTTCTAACGCTTTATCCTTGTCTCCTAACCCCGTGTAAAGGATCGCCAGATCATAAGAAGAAACGTACTTTTGCTTAGACATCTCCTTCATCTCATTTAATATCTTGACAGCTTCGTTTCTCTTACCTGAGGCGGCATAAGCATGTCCAAGGAACCCCAAAATATTTGAAGTCCTTTCCGACACGCTAATTGCCTTTTGATACTCTGCAATAGCCTCTTCGTACATGCCTTTTTGCTCATAAACATTCCCAAGATGAATATGCTCTCCGGGGCGATTCGGTTCTATTTCTAACGTCTTCTGAATCTGTTTAATCGCTTGGTCGTATTGACGCGCCGAGTAATATGCCCCTGCCACATCCTCACTCAGAAGGGCAGATAATGGATCAAGTTCCAAGCCGCGTTGAGCCATTGCTATCGCTTCATCGGGGCGCCCAAGCGCGGATAAAAGATAGGAGTATAATTCGTAGGTTAACTCGTAATTTGGATTGAGTTCTATGGCACGTTTGTATTCTCGCTCGGCAGCCTCCCAGTCTAAGTCAGAAAACATATTCATAGCTCCCAGAGTTGTATGCGCTTGAGCGAGCGTGTCATCTATTTCCAGAGCTTTCCTTACTGCTGCTTTCGATTTCAGGTAGCCCTCTTTCGATGGTATCCAACTATTAGTGGCAGATGCGCCATATGTGTCGGCTAAACCCACATAAGCCAACGCATAACCAGGGTCTTTGGCTATCGCTTGGTTGAAAAACTCGGCGGCTTTCCGATGATCAGCGGGGGTGAATTTATTCCAGAAGTAACGTCCTTTAAGATAGAGTTGATAGGCTTCGGCGTTCGCGGTGTAGGTTTTCACCAGTCTCTGCTCGTCCGCGTCCGTCAGTTTTGTTTTTAATTTATTTGAAACATCACGCGCAATGTCGCTCTGCAATGACACAAGGTCGGTCAGTTTGCGATTGTATTGCTCGCCCCAAATCTGATTGCCCGTCCGCGCATCAACCAACGACAAATACAATGTAAGTTGGTCGCCGCGCTCAACGATGCGCCCGTTCAAAACGGCTTGCACATTCAAATCCGCGCCGACGGTTTGCGCTGAAACTTCTTTTCCTTTGTATCGAAATACCGACGAACGCGCCTTGACGTTTAACTTCGGAATTTGCGCCAAAGTGCTGATGAGCGTTTCGGTCATTCCATCGGAAAGGTATTCAATGTCCGCATTTCCGCTTTCGTTAATAAACGGCAACACAGCGATTGACTCAAGCGGTGTTTCCGTCACATTTGTTTGATTGTTTGAACGCGCAAAGCGATAGGCAAGAAAGCCCGTCAAAATCAAAAACAAAACAACCACTGAACCAACTAGGATTTTCCAATTCCAATTTTTTTCGGGTTTAGTTAATAAAGCGGCGGGCAGAGTTTCGGCTTCGACAATTTTACGCGGCTCGTCTTCGATTTCGATTTCTTCCTCGACAAGAATTCGAGTCAGCGTTTGTTCGCGTGCAGCGGTAAAGATTTCTCCGTTTGTTTCTCTAACGTCCGCCGTAAAGCGATAGCCGCGGCGCGGGATATTTTCGATAAATTTCCCGTCGCCCAAAACTTTTCTGAGCAGAAAAATGTTTTGCGTCAGATTCGATTCTTCGACAAAGCTGTCCGCCCAAACCAGCGACATCAATTCATCTTTGGTCAACACGCGCCCGCCCGATTCGAGCAGCGCAAAAAGCAGCTCGACGGCTTTCGGCGGCAAAGAAACAACTTCATCGCCGCGCTGGAGCAGACGATCTTTCAGCGCGATTCGATACTCGCCAAACTCGTAAAAGTGCTGTGTTTGCTCGTTCATAACCGCCTACGAGGAATCATTGATAAGTCGCTGATAAAAAAATAATAGTTTCCTAAAGACTCTGCAAAGGTAGCGTGATTATATGTGAGCTATGAAATCTTTGCAACGCTTTTTGAACGACACAAAGAATTATCGGAGGAAAATTTGAAAATCCGCAGACAAACGCAAATTACGATTTTGACCGAAAGACTTTTAACCGTCGCCAGCGGCGGTATTCCAGCCGCGCTTTTTGGCAAATGCGCGGAGTGCGGAATACAAATGCTTCCGGTTGAGGAAGCGGCAAAATTTGCCCGCGTCAATTCGCGCACTATTTATCGTCAGCTCGAAGCCGGAGAGCTGCACTTCGAGGAAACAAAGGAAGGTTCGCTGCTGATATGTTCGGCTTCGCTGTCGGCAATCGAACCGGAAAACTTGGAAATTAAAATTTAGGAGAAAAAATATGAAAAGAATATTAATTGTAATCGGTATTTTGTTAATCGGCGTTTCGGCGGCGGTTGAAACACAAGCACAGACGGAGCGAAAAACCTATCAAGCCCGTTGCACGGATAACAATACGTCGTTGTATCTGCTGATTTATGAAAAAGACGGCAAACTCGACGGCGGTTTTATGTATGTCGAAAATATGCAGGTGGCGACATTGACGGCGACCAACGCCGGAACAGGCGTGATTCGCGCAAAAGTTGACGGCAACACGGCAAATGTCGGTTTTGAAATTCACAAATCCGGCTCAATTATGGTGGGAAACTACACGACCGGCGTTAACAAGCGCGTGAAAATTTGCACAGCCAGCTACAAATATCAATAAGGAGTAAGCCATCGTTCTGCGTTGGAACTCCTAATACTCTTTTAAGTTAGAAACTATGCAATATTTGGTGGTCCGAAACAGAAGCCCGCGCGTGAGCAAGGGCGGATTCGACCGTCGAGTTATTCCGCCCTTGCTCACGCGCAGGCTTCTGCTATTGCATAGTTTCTAAGTGAAAACGGTATAACATAGGAGAAATTATGAAATTGAGTTTTATTAGAGTCTTGATTATTTGCCTGACGCTGGTTTCGATTCATACAACGGCGTTCAGTCAACAAATCATAAAAACGCCTGATGAAGCCGCCAAGCGACTTTATCAGGCGTGGCAAAACAAAGATCGCCAAGCGGCAATAGAAGTTGTGCGTAATAACTTTGAGGACGCTGTTATTGACAAACTTTTTCGGGCGAAGCGGCGGAAGATGGTTTTCAAAGGCTGCCAAAACGACGAATGTGTGTTCTACAACGCGAAAAAGGGCATTACTTTAACTATGAAAACCAACGCGCTCATGCTGCGAAACGGCTTTCGTGTCTATTCAATCGAGTTTTCAAGAAAAACGAAGTGAATTTTTTAGAATTTAAGGAGAAAAAAACTATGAGAAAAAATTTTGACAGTCGCCGGCAGTGAGGCGCGCATCGCGCTTTTTGCCAAATGCGCGGTGTGCGGAATACAAATGCTGTCGGTTGACGAAGCCGCAAAATTTGCCCGCGTTTATTCGCTGACAATTTACCGTCTGGTCGAAGCTGGAGAACTGCACTTCGAGGAAACAAAGGAAGGTTTGCTGCTGGTATGTTCGGCTTCGCTGTCAGCAATCAAACCGGAAAACTTGGAAATTAAAAATGTAGGAGAAATACAATGAAAATAAAAGAAAATTCAATCTATCAACGCATCTTGTTCGTTTCGCTATTCGCGCTTGTTTTGGGTATGTTTTTTACCGTAGCCGAAGCACAGCCGCCAATTGACATAAAAATTGACACAAATAAAATTAAACTGGTGGTAAGTCAGCAGGATTTAACCAAATACGCCGACAAACTCGAAGCCAAGCTAAAAAATAAGTCCGTCGGCTATACTTTTACTGTCATCACCAACAACAATTTAATTGTCAGCCGCGCCGCAGGAGACGCGCGGCGATTTCCCGACAAAAATCCGCGCAAGATGACGGCGGACGATAAATTCAATATCGCCAGCGTCAGCAAAACAATTACGGCGGCGGCGGTTTGGAAACTTATGAACGAAAAGAGAATCAGCCTTGACACGATGATTCATCCGTATCTGCCGTCGAAATGGAAGCTCGGACCAAGATTTAACACTATTACTTTCGGCGAGCTTCTAACGCATCGGTCAGGTATTCGCTGCGAAAAGGAAGTGACGTTTACGAATTTGAGAGAATGTGTCGCGGGCGGCATTGTATTGACGGACAAAAACACGCAAAAATACGAAAATACCAATTTTGCGCTGTTTCGTTTTATCATTCCGCACCTCAACGGATGGGACGACAGCTCCACTGCCGATAACAACATCGGAAATGCGATAGAGTCAGGGACGTATGCCCGGCTTTACGCCGAATATGTTCAGAAAAATATTTTCGCGCCGATCGGCTTAACCGGCATCGAGTTGAAACCGATAGCGAATAATCCGGCTCTGGCTTATCAATTTCCGTCGCCGATTATTGCGGGCACCAGCTTCGGCGATATGACCGAAACGAGCGCTTCGCAAGGCTGGAATATGACTTCCAAACAGCTTGCCATCTTTATGAACGGCTTGCTTAACACGACCAAAATTATGCCGAGACGGCTTTCCGCAAAAATGGAAACCGCCCAACTCGGTTTGTGGAAGGTTGATATCGACGGCAAACTCGTAAATCAGCAACACGGCGGCGGCTATCCGGGCAAAGACAAGGATGGAAAACTTTGGAACGCAGGCGAGATGAACACGATTGTAATGGCTTTTCCAAACGGTATAAGCGTTGCGATTTTCATCAATTCGCAAATGGTACCGGGTCTTAACACCGCTGATGCCGCCAGAGAAGCAATGAAAGAAGTGTGGAAATAAATCGAAATCTTTCGATAACTGATGACGACTGCTGCATGGAATCTTTACCGATTTTCCGGAAAAGCAGTCGTCATTTTCGTTTTGCGGTACAACCTTTCAGGCTATGACCTTTATTCAAAAAATAGGCTTTACAATTACATCGTAAAGCCCATATTTGAG
>JANPDZ010000378.1:0-12413 GCA_031431735.1 Acidobacteriota bacterium
AGAAATGTGTCTAGTTTTGACTTGACACCGAAGCCGTCTTTATAGATGCGCTCCAGTCTCCACGTTTTCGTTTTCTGTGAGAATAACTTTTTACTGACGCATTACGCTTTTTGTTTTAAAATCATTGACCGTTTTTGCAAAATAATTTACAATTCCTCATTCATTTTGAATGATATTTGCGGGAAACCCCGGTAATTTTTCGTTTTTATAAAGTCTCGACTGATCTGATGAAAATCAAAGGTAAAAACATAATGAATCTAAAAATCAAACCGTTATTTCTCGCCATCATTCTGCTTTTGAGTACTGCCGCGTTTGCTTTCGCCGGCGGCGACAAGGAATACAGCGGACAATTTGAGACAACGCTGACGGCAAATCTCGAAGACCCTGAGCGCGTCGTTTTCAAATATGTGACCGCCGACACGATCAAAGGCGAAACGGCTTTCAGCCCGACGGCACATCTTGCCGCCACGCGTCTTTACAGTCCGCAAACCGCAAAATTTTCGGTACTTGCGCTACTCGTTGAAGAAAAAAAAGATGATCCGCAGATCTTTGTTGACCTTAACGGCGACAATCAATTCAATAACGACGAGAAATTCACCTTGAAACAACAAGAAGCCGACAATCCGTATCTCTGGATCACGACGGTAAATCTGCCCGTTAAAGATAATTTTTTCACGGCTTGTCCGCTTTTTTTGCGTTATTTCAGAACTTACAAAACCGATAAAATGACTGCCAACGACCGCCTCATCACGCAGTCAACCGAAGTTCTCGCACGCGGAAAAGTTGATGTCGGCGGCAAGAACGTTCTTGTCCAATACGCTTACAGTTTTGAAGATAAAACGATCAACCCGCAGATCGGCTGGCTTGGCATAGACGGCAACGAAGACGGCGAAATTGATATGGACAGCCTTTCGCCCGAAGCCGCCAGAGCCGACAAGGAAACGATCATTTTCCGCGTCGGGGAAAGCTATTTTTCGACCAAAAAGGTTGATTTGAAAAAGAATCAAATTACATTGCGCGAACACGAAGCAAAAGATTACAAACGGCTCGAACTCGGCATCGGCAAACAGTTTCCCGATTTTGCATTTACCGATTTTGCGGGCAAAAAGCGTAAGTTTGCCGAGTTTCGCGGTAAATTTATTTTGCTCGATGTGTGGGGTTTGTGGTGTCCGCCGTGCCTCAAGGAATTGCCTTTTTTGCTTGAAGCCTCAAAGCGTTTCCAAAATCGCAATCTTGAACTGATCGGGCTCAACACCGATGTCGAGTACGCGCCGGCGCGACTCAAAAGCTATCTCGACCAAAACGAAATGACCTGGACGCAGGCACAGCTCGAAAGCATCTATGATTTGCTCAATGTGCAGCTCCGCATCGAAACTTTTCCGACGACTTTTCTGATTTCGCCCGAAGGCAAAATTCTCTCGATGAGCCGCAGCGAACGCGGCGAACCCGATTTGCGCGGCGCAGATTTGCTCGACACGCTCGACGAAATTCTGCCAAAGGCAAACGACATTATCGAATTGAAATAAATTTTTGCCCGCGAATAAACGCGAAAATACGCGAAAATAAAACTTAAGATTTTTGTCCTTTTTTTTCGTGAATTTCGCGTATTTCGCGGGCAAAATCTTTAATCTTGGTTTTCAATCCGCGTAAAATTTATCGTTTCGCTCGACGAAAGGGGCGCGTCTTTTTTCTGAATCGAATGGACGCGGAATTTTTCGTCGCGTTCGGGGAAATCGTTGCGAAAATGTCCGCCGCGAGATTCTTCGCGCCAGAGCGCAGACATCGTGACCAATTTTGCCAGCGTGACGAAATTGCGCGACGACGTTGAAAGATTCGCCTGTGAGATTTGCTCAAATTCGCGCAAGGCACGTTTCAGCGAATCTCTATCGCGCAAAATCCCGACGCGTTCCCACATCACACGCTTGACGCGCTTTTTCACCGCTGTCGCAATTCCGGATTCCAAAGTCCGGATTCCAGCTTCTTTGTTATCCAATTTGGAATTTGAAATCTGAAATTTGGAATTATCTTGAACCATCGCTTCGCCCGCTCTTGCGCCAAAAACCAAACCTTCAAGCAATGAATTTGAAGCCAGCCGATTTGCGCCGTGAACGCCCGTGCAGGTCACTTCGCCGGCGGCGTAAAGTCCCGTGATCGTGCTTCGTCCGTGCAAATCCGTGCGGATTCCGCCCATACAATAATGCGAGGCGGGCGAAACCGGCAGCAAGTCTTTGGCGATGTTCAAATCATAAAACTTGCACGTTTCATAGATTTTCGGAAATCTTTCGCGCAGGAAATCTTCCGAAAGCGCGGTCATATCGAGAAAAACATTGCGCGTTCCCGTCTTTCGCACTTCGGCAACGATCGAACGCGAAACAATGTCGCGCGGCGCGAGTTCTAATCTTTCGTCGTAATCGCCCATAAAACGCTTCCCGTATTTATTTCGCAAAATACCGCCTTCGCCGCGCATCGCTTCCGAAAGCAGAAAGCGCGGCGCGTTTTCGACGCTTAAAGCCGTCGGGTGAAACTGAACAAATTCCATATCAGCCATTTCCGCGCCGGCAAAATAAGCCATCGCCATTCCGTCGCCGGTCGCGACCGACGGATTTGTCGTGTGCAGATAAAGCTGTCCCGCGCCACCCGTGCAAAGAATTACGGCTTTTCCGTAAATCTCACGCGGCGCACGCAAGATCGGGTCAAGAAACCGCACACCAACGCATCTGCCGTCAGTGACGATCAAACTTTCGGTGTTCGCAAACGGCATCAGCACAATCGTTTTTTCTTGTCTTGCGCGGGCAATCAAAGCGCGGACAATTTCTTTGCCCGTCGAATCACCATGCGCGTGCAAAATGCGTCGGCGTGAATGTGCGGCTTCCTGCGTAAAAGCGAGTTTGCCGCCTTCGCGGTCAAATTCGATTCCCCATTCGATCAGTTGTTTGATATAGCGCGTCCCGCCCTGAACGAGCGTTTCGACCGCCGCCACGTCGCAAAGTCCCGCGCCTGCAATCAGCGTATCTTCTTCGTGAAGTTCGGCGTTGTCGTCGTCCGAAAGCACGACCGCGACACCGCCTTGCGCGTATTCGGTATTTGATTCGCTCGCCTTGTCTTTCGTCAAAACCGTGACCCGCGCTCCCGATTTTGCCAATTCAATCGAAGCCCGAAGCCCGGCAACGCCGCTGCCGATTACGATAAAATCCGTTTCCAAAGCCATATTTGAAATTGTGGACTGTGGTTTGAGAAAATTCAAATTTAAAGTCATTGTATTGGTTAGGACTTACGCAAGAAAAAAATTTTAACGCAAAGTCGCGCGCGTGAAATCCTTTTCTTTGCCCAAGTTACAAATACTTGGTTTTTTTACGATTTCAAATGATGAAACATTTTTTCAAAACCTTTGCGTCTTTGCCTCTTTGCGACTTTGCGTTAAATTTCTTAAATTGCGTAAGATGAGTTGATAACATTTACGCAAAATGGACGAAGCGATCACGAACAAGATAAAAATTGATTTGCGCGAAGCAAAAAGATATTTGCCGCAGACGGACGAAGCGATGCAAGTCGGTTTTGCCGAAAGACAATTTCGCTCACGCCGCCGTTTTGCCGAACTCAAAGCGTTTTACAGCCGCAACCATTGCCGGATGACGCGGCTTCATCTACTCGCGTCGTGCGCCGTGACGCTTGGGAGATTCGCGGGGTTTTCTAAAACTTTTGACGAAATGGGCGAGCATTTTATGCCCTTAACCAGCGAAAACCGGCCGCGCACCGTCGAATGGGAAAAATTTACCGAAGCCTGTCAGCAGAAATTACCGATCGAAGTGCGCGAAGAATTATGGCTTGCCGCGCATTTTAAGGATTTAAAAAACGTTCGCGAAAGTGGTCTTTATGCCAAATTTGAGGTTGAGGCGGAACAACATAAAAGCGAACCTGTTTGGCAGCTTTTGAAGCAACATATGGACGTTGCGCTCGGCGTTCGCCTGATGGATAATTCGGCGATCAGCGGCATTTTGCCTTACGAAACGGCGATTGCCGACAGCCTTGTTTTGACCGTCAAAAAACTTTTTACGGCGGCTTCAAGACTCGTCTTTCTCTACACCAAAGAATCTGTCCGCGCAGTTTTGGACGTCACCGAACGAACTCCGCCGAGCTTGATCAGCTATCGCCGAACCGCGCTTGAGATGATGCGTAATTTTTTGCTGTCTTTCACGGTTTCCAAAATTTTTCGTCAGGGAATTCGCACCCGTGAACGCGGCAAAACGGCACACGACGGAAATTGGTCGCTGCTCGAAATGGCATTGGGCGAAAAAGTTGAAAAGATCGATCCGCTGATTCGTGCATTTTATGCCAATCCATCGCGTTTTGACGTGACAGCGACGCTGAAACTGGAAACTTTGCCCGCGCGATTTTGGTCGCGCTTCCTGACCTTTCTTTTCGGGCAGGGTTTGTATGAAACCGATTTGAAGGAAATCCCGACACGTTTTCGCATTTTCGAGCGCAAAGACGGCTCGATGCACTTTGTCCGCGAACTTTTCTGCAACGGCAAATATCGCATTTTCGATTCGGATTTCGTTGTCCGAAACGGCAAACTCTACGAAGTTTTTACGGATATGAATGCGTCGGTTGAAATGCAGGTCGCGCCCATTGAAAATGGCGGCTTATCTATCTGCAGCAAGAATTTTTTATTTCACGGCAGACGAATGCCTTCGATCGGTTTGACGGTCGAATTCAAAAGCCGCGTCGAGCCGGACAACACGCTGAAAATTGACGGACAACTATCGATGAAGCCGCAAACGAAATTCGGTCGGTTTTTCGCGCATAAGATATTGCGAAGACCGCAAAATCTGGGCAGCATTCATTACACTGCGCGGCGGCGGCAAAAAGAAGAAGAGGAGAAGGGGAGAAAAGGAGAGGAGGAGAAGAAAGTTAATCTGTAATGATTTTTCTTGCTGCTTCGCCTTGCCGCTGATTTTCTCTTTCTCCTCTGCTCCTCTACTCCTTTTCTCCTCTTCTCAATTCGCTTTCTTGCCCGCTACCGATCCAGCTTTCCGCTTCACCTTTTTTCGCCGCCACGCCAAAATATCTTTTGACGAAAAACGGAATAAATTTGAGATAAGAGCGGCGTTTTTCTACTTCCGTTTCGCTTCCCCCACACCAACGCCGAAGAGTTTCAAAACTCCATTCGGTCGCAAGCTGCATCATCGGGCGAAACAAAATGCGGTCAGCAATTGCACCGAAAACGCCGTAATTCGTTTCGTAATCGTAAACCGTGCGAAAATATGTGCCTTCCGCGCAGGGTTTATACTGCCAGATGCCGCGCCCGATCTTGATGATTGATTTCCAGTCATTGGATTCAAATTCAAACGTCGAATGTTTGAGCGGCGTGTTTTGCAAATATCGCCCGATGCCTTTGATCTCCATCCCGAAACCGATCTTTGTGCGGTAATCCATCAATTGAAAACCTTGTTCGTCGAGCTCTTCGAGATATTTAATGTGCGAAAAACGAATATCCCACAGAATATGCAGATCAGGTTCCTGCGAGCGTTCCCAAAGCGTTTCGACGGCGCACGGAATGATCGCTTCGACGACGATTTTTTGAGCTTTTTTCATACATTTACCTCGATTTTTTTCGGTTGAGACCTTAACCAATAATACAAATCGTAAATAAAAGTGCCGAAAGCGATGATGCTCATTCCGGTCATATAAATCCGCAGAATTAATGGAACTTGCGGAGGTGCGTAAAGAATCGCCGTTTCAAGACTGCGGTCGCCCCAAACTGCCTGAAAGGTCGCCATCATATAGATTCCGACGAGAACGCTCAGAACGATGTGCATAAAATATTCGCCTCTGGGGAGTCCGCCCTGCGCTTTACGGCTCGCGGTTTCTTCCCAAACGTCCGCCCACGCAACAAAAACGTCGCAACCGTAAAGCACGGCAAGAATCACCAACGCCCAGCCGTGAAAACGAAAATTCGCGACCCAGACAAATTGCAAAGCGTAAATCAAATGACGGCAGATATGCCAGAAAACCTCGCGCCGACATTCCGGGCGCGAGTTGAGTTTGCATTTATAAAGGTGAAAATAGAGCACGTCAAACGTGCCGAGATGCGAGACAATCAACAGCAGATAAAATGAAGTTTCCATAATTTGCGTCGTCAGACTTTCCCCGAAATTTGTCTAAGCAAAAAACATTCCACGTTAAAAATAGCTGATTTTACAAGGTTTTGTGAAGAGTGATTTGGCAATTCGCCAAAAGATTTGCAAAAAGCCACGAAAAAAGCCTGTCTGATTTCTCAAACAGGCTTTTCGATAAATTTCCAACCAATTTTTTTACGCAGACGGAATCGTTAATTCCTGTCCGGGAAAAATTTTGTCGGGGTCGTCAAGTTTGTCGCGGTTGGCTTCAAAAATTGCGCTCCAGCTGACGTCGTATTTCTTGCCGATCTTGCTTAGATTGTCGCCCGATTGAACGGTGTATGTATTTGCCGCCGCTTCCGGTGCGGTAATATCGAGAACAAGGTCGCCCGAACGATAATCGGGATCAAGACGTCCGTATTCAGCCCACAGTGCTTGTTTGACATCCGCGCTCGGCGCACTGCCTTCGATTTTGATGAAGCCGTCGCCTTCGGTCACGTTCAAACCCGAAATGCCGGATTGGTTAGCCAAGTCAATCAATGATTGATATTTTTCTTGTATAGACATTTTTAATTTCCTCCTGATTATTTTTCGGTTACTTTATTTTCAACCGGTTTGCCGCCGTTAGCTTCTTGCGCAACCTGCATCATTTCGCCCAGTTTGCCTTTCGCAACGGTGCCGCTAAGCGTCACTTTCGGTCCCGAAGTGTCAACCGTCACATCTTTGAAACCTTTCGCTTTCAAAGCATCTTCAATTTTCGGTTTCAAATTCGGGTCGGTTTTTGCAGCTTCATTTGTTGCAGGCACGGCTGTCGGTGCCGCAGCTTTGTTGGCATTCGCGTTTGCATTTGCGTTGTCACCTTTACAGGCACTCAAAAACAGAAAAGCAGACAAACACAAGACTAATATAAGTTTAATTCTCATTATTTCCTCCAGAAATTTCTTCTAATGTTTCTTTTATTTATCGGTGCAGTCAAAATCAAAATTTTCGATTTCGATTTCGACAATTTTTGTTCACAAAAATTTTCCAATTTTGTGAACATACTAAGTTATTCGGGGCATGTCAATATAGATTAAACTATTTTCAAAAAAAATCCAGTGAAGATTATGTGAACAAACATTATCTTTCTAAAAAAAATTGATTTTCGCGACGTTTTTTTGCGCATTTTTATTTTTTTGAAGTTAATCCGAACAGAATCGAATAAACGGTCGGCGTCACAATGAGCGATAACAACAACACGAAAATAAGCCCACCGATGACCGCAACCGCAAGCGGTTGCAGAAGTTCCGAGCCTGCGCCGAAAGCCGGCGCGAGCGGCAGCATTCCCAATCGCCGCCAAACTCGTCATCAACACAGGGCGAAATCGGCGGCAACCGGAAATCATCGAGACTTCGTTCAAATTGACCGTTTTCGATCGTCATTCGGCGAAAGGTTTAATGACTTTAGCAAGATTGCTCTAAGATTTGTCGAAAAATCTTCTCAGGCAAAAAAATTATCCTTTTATACTATTTATACTAAACGAAAAGACTTCCTCGGCGATTTGTTTAGCGACTTCAAATGAATTCAGTTCGGGTTTGATGATGAAATGCCAGTCTGCCAGACAATAAACTCTTTGTCTTTCTTCAAAAAGCCGCAATGCGTCCGGTTTGTTTCGCGCCAATGGTCGGACGCGTTTTGAGAGGGAAATATTCAGCCAGCAATGCTCAAAAGTAGATTCAAGCCAAACGGTTGTAAAGTTATGCGATTTTATCAAACGGCGATTTCCTTCGATCGTCCACGCGCCGCCGCCGAGTGCAATGATCGTTGCATTTCTTTCCAAAATTCGCTGCAGGTTGGCGGTTTCGATCTGACGAAATTTTTCCATACCTTCCTGCTCGATAATTTCGGCAATCGTCCGATTCTCGCTTTCGATTATCACCGCGTCGAGATCAATTCTTTGGCAATCAAGCAAATGCGCGAGATGCTTGGCAACAGTTGATTTGCCAACGCCCATAAAACCGGTCAAAATTACGCGTGTATCGTTACTCATCAGAAATTTTCACCACAAAGACATAAAGGACACAAAGAAAAATTATATTTAAAAACTTTGTGCTCTTTGTGGCTTTGTGGTGAACTATTTTGTCACACTTTGCAGAATTTCAAAAAACGCGGGAAACGAAACCGCCGCGCATTCGGCATCTTCGATTTCCGTTGCACCGTCGGCAAAAAGTGCTGCAACAGCAAATGCCATCGCTATCCGGTGATCGCCGAAAGATTCAACCCGAGCGCCTTTTAATTGAGATTTTTCGACGCGAAAACCGTCTTCAAATTCCTCGACCCGGGCGTTCATTTTTCGCAAATTTTCGACGACCGATCTGATTCGGTCAGATTCTTTGACGCGCAATTCAGACGCTTCGCGAATCTCGATTCCGCCTTCGATTTGCGTTCCAAATACCGCCAGAATCGGAATTTCGTCAATTAAATTAGCGATAATTTTGCCGCGCAAAATGTTTGACGAAAGTTTTGATCGCAGATCTCCGGTTCTGCGAACGCGCAGATCTCCGATCGGTTCATTACCGATTTCCCTTTCGCTGAAAACCTCGATCTCCGCGCCAAATGAGCGCAGAACTTCGACAACAGCATTGCGCGTCGGATTTAACCCGACTCCTTGCAAAACAATTTCCGAGCCTGTCAGACACGCCGCCGCGACAAGAAAAAATGCCGCCGAAGAAACGTCCGAAGGAACGAGTAAATCTCTCGCCGTCAAATTGGCGTCGCCCGAAACCGAGATCAATTTACCGTTTTCCGTGTTTCTTTCTTCGATGTCAACGCCAAACCAGCGCAGCATTCTTTCCGTATGGTCGCGGGTCGGCGTTTTTTCGAGAACAGATGTTTTACCGCCCGCATTAAGTCCTGCCAAAATAACACAACTTTTAACCTGTGCCGAAGCGACTTTCGGTTCAAACGAAATCGCCCGAAGCGGATTTTTACCGAAAATCCTGAGCGGCGCGTGATTTTCGGTCGCTTCAATGCGCACATTCATTTGCGACAATGGTTCGATCACGCGCTTCATCGGACGGATCGACAAACTTTCGTCGCCGATCAAAACCGAATCAAACCGCTGTCCCGCCAAAACGCCCGAAAGCAGGCGCATCGTCGTGCCGCTGTTTCCGCAATCGAGCGCACTTTCCGCGCCCTTAAAACCTATTTTGCCAACGCCTTTGACAAAAACGGTTGAATTTTCCCGTGAAATTTCAACGCCGAGCTGCTGCAAACACGAAAGCGTCGAAGCGCAATCGGCGCTCGTCGCAAAATTTTCGATGCGCGTTGTGCCCTTTGCCATTGCCGAAAACAGCGCGGCGCGGTGCGAAATTGATTTATCGCCGGGTAAATTTATCGTTCCGCATAAATTTCCCGCAGGTTGTATTTTCATCATAAAAAATTTGATTATAATGGCGATTGATGCCATCGCTCAAACTCCATATTAAAACTGTCCAGATTGTTGATTTGAATAACCCCTAATCTACCGATAACTGTTTCGGCTTAGGTGGAGAGTGTCAAGGAATTGTATTAAGCAGGTCAGCATATATTTTGCGACATAATGACTTTGCGGAAACCCGCTACGCTCGTAAGTGTGTAATTCGCCCTTACGAGCGTAGCGGGCTTGCGGCATTATGTCACGAAACTTATTCATCCCTGCTTATAAACATTTATTTAAACTCTTGCCAAATATTGACAAGCGCGGTTGTTTTATCCAGATTTTCATTGTGCAAACATCACCGCTTCGTCACCTTGACAATGCGCCTCATCAACTTGTAATCTTCCTCTATTGCCAACATCCGATTGATTGGACGGTAAAAACAAAACTGTCCGCTAATCTTAAAGATATGTGCAATATCGTCAGAGTATGGCGATGACAAACACCGGGAAATTATCCGAACCTTTGAAGTTGAAGTTTGATTTCAAAGGCAGTTTCGCTAGAAGTGTTGACTAAAGAAAATGTTCATATTTGGGCATATATTTAGATACTATTATACTAATTTGCCCTCACATTAAATTTCTGTAAAGTTCATTTTTTTTAATGGAAGAATTAAAATCCGAAACTGTTTTCGGAGTCTTGAAAAATACTGCAAAACATCCGATCAAGAGGCTATTTTGGCGTTGGAACTGGAAATCCGCTTTTTTTGCGGGACTTTTTCGTGGTTCAATGTATTTTTTTACACATTTGTCGGAAGGCTGGCGAGCGGCACTCGGCGCAATGAGCGTCGAATTTGTTTTCCGCGTTATTCATGGCGGTGTCAGCGGTTCGCTTGTTCAATCGCTTAGAAAAGCGTCGCCGATCTGGATGGCGACGCTTTTTGTGATGGTCTTGCTGCCGATCTACAGTCATACGATTGAATATACTCTGCACACGCTCAACGGCGATCTGAATCGCACGAAAAGTTTAGCGATCTCCATCAGCTTTTCGATTATTTCGGCACTTTTTAATCTTTTTGCGATGCGGCGGGGCGTGATGATCACTGGTAAAGATACCGAAAACAAATCTTTGTGGACTGATATGAAAAAGTTTCCGCGTATCGTTGTGGAATTTGTCGGTTTTCTGCCGGTCAGAGTCTGGCGGCTTTGGCAAAAAAGCTAAGGTTTCAAGTAAATTTTCGTGTATATTTTGAGTCGTAATTTTGCCTCGTCCGGCAAAATCGCCACAAACATTACTGATCAAATTTGCAAAAGCGGAAATTGAATATTCCATACAAAAGAATATTTTCGGCGAAAAAGTAATGCCTCAGCAAAAAGTTAAAAAAAGATTTATTGCCGACGCACGCAAGTGCGCATTAACTTCGGAGTTATGCGGTTGATTGTCATTCGGAATAAGTGATAAGTGATAGGTGAAAAGTGATAAGTGGGTTTTACCTCTCACCTGTCACTTTTCACCTATCACTTATTCCGAATCTAAGCAGGTCAGCATATATTTTGTAACATAATGAAAATGCGGAAACCCGCTACGCTCGTAAGTGTGCCTCTTCGCCCTTACGAGCGTAGCGGGCTTCTGCATTATGTCATATTACTTTTGCTTACCTGCTTAATTGCTTTTATTTCTTAATTTAATTTTCAACAATTGATTTTCGCCTTGCAATTATTATTTGAGATTTCAGATCTGAGATTTCAAATTATAAAGAAACTAAATTTACAGAGTATTTAATTTGAGAAAAAATGAAAGATTATCAGTCAATTGACAGATAATTTGAGGTCAGGAAGGACTCAAGCTCTGCGTCCGATTTAGTTGAAAAATATGAATTCCTAACTTTTTACTGACGCATTACGCGAAAAACGGCTCAGTTCTTGACATAAACACTAATAAAACGCAAACTTACAGTAAAGTTTTTCTGTGATAACGAACGATATTTATCGACAAACGGTGGGCGAAAAAGAAACAAAATTTTCCATCTCCAGTAAAATTGAAGCGATTGATGAAGCTGTTCAAAAAGCAACAGCATTTGCATCGGGCTCGGGGTTTGGCGACGACGCGCTTTTCGGCATTGATATGGCGGTGCGCGAAGCACTTGCCAATGCCGTCAAACACGGCAACGAACTCGACGAAACAAAGCAAGTCGAAATAACGATGATCAGTCTAGACATCGGAATGGAAATTATGATTCGAGATTTCGGCAAAGGCTTTGATGTTTCGGAAGTGCCCGACCCGACCAATCCCGAAAATCTCTTAAAAGCATCGGGACGCGGCATTTTGTTTATGCATAATTTTGTTGATAAAGTCGAATGGCAACGCCATACAGAAGGCGGAATGATAGTAAAAATGACAAAAAACCGTTAGGAGTTTTGTTTTACTTGGATTTTTTGGTAAATTTCATCTAAAATTTGCAATCAATTATTTAATTTTATTACGAGGAGATAAAAATGGCTGAACTTAATTTAACGGAACGCCAGGCAGGCGATATTACGATTCTTGATATGGACGGCAAGGTGACACTTGGCGAAGGTAGCGTCGCGCTTCGCAGCACGATTCGCCGACTGCTGGGTGAAGGAAAAAAGAAAATTCTCTTGAATCTCGGCAGTGTCGGATATGTTGATTCGAGCGGTATCGGCGAATTGGTTTCGAGCTTTACCGCCGTCAACAAAGAAGGCGGAAGTCTGAAATTGTTGAACCTGACCCAGAAAATTCAAGACCTGCTGGCAATCACCAAACTTTTGACAGTTTTCGATGTTTTTGAAAACGAAGGTGACGCTCTGAGCAGTTTTGATTAATCGAAAATTTCAGATTCAAAACCAAAGGATAAAGGAAAAACGCCTAAGTTTTCC
>JANPDZ010000379.1:0-4936 GCA_031431735.1 Acidobacteriota bacterium
CCGTCAGTTCGGGACGATTCAGATAACCGTCCGCCAAACCGTCGCCGCCGATAAAAATTTCGCCCGGAACGCCGACGGGAACGTGTTTGAAATGCGAATCCAAAATATAAATCGTGGTGTTTGAAAGCGGCTGACCAATCGGAATCGTTCGAGCCTCAGCCGGAACATTTTTAACATGATGCCACGAAGCAAAAGTCGTCGTTTCCGTCGGACCATAGACGTGCAGTAATCTTTCGGGCGGATTATTTTCGAGAACATTCCGCACCGTTTCCGGGTCGCAGGCTTCGCCGCCGAACATCACCGTTTTCAGCGTTTGAAACGCATTTGGATTTTCCCGCGAGAGTAGATTAAACAGCGCGGTCGTCTGAAACATTATCGAAATCTGCTGTTTCTGCAATTCCGCGATAAATTCTTTCGGTGAAAGCACCAAATCTTTATCCATCACGACTAATTTTGCGCCGTGCAGCAATGCGCCCCACAATTCAAAAGTCGCCGCGTCGAAAGACACATTCGAGAGATGCGCGATATGGTCGGATGCCTCAATCCGGACGTAATTCGTGTTGAAAACCAAACGATTGACGGCTCGATGCGGAATCAAAGTTCCTTTCGGTTTGCCCGTCGAACCCGAAGTGTAAATGATGTAGGCAAGGTCTGTCGGCTGATTGATATTTTCGGGATTTTCCGTGCTTTCGAGCGCGATTTTTTCCCAATCGCCGTCTAAGCAAATCACTTTTGCCTTTACTTTCGGCAGGTGCGGAAATTTTTCAATCGTTGTTAAAATCACTTTTACATCGGCATCTTCGAGCATATATTTCAGACGCTCCGCCGGATACGACGAATCCATCGGCAGATACGCGCCGCCGGATTTTAAGATTCCCAAAATCCCCGTCGTCATCAACGCGGAACGCTCCATAAATATTCCGACGGGCGAATTTGGGCAAACGCCAAATTGCCGCAAATGATGCGCGAGTTGATTGGATAAATTATTAAGCTGACGATAAGGTAAATTACCTTCTTTCGCCGCAACCGCCGTTTTTTCGGGATTTTGCGCCGCCTGTTTTTCAAAAAGTTCGTGAAGACATTCCTGGGGAAATTCGGTTGTCGTGTCGTTCCACTCAATCGTCATTTGCTGTTTTTCATCTTCACTCAGCAAAGGCAATTCCGAAACGCGCACATCTAAATTACCGGCAACGGCTTCGAGCAAATTTCGGTAATGCCCGATGAATCTTTGAATCGTCGGCGCATCAAATAAATCGGTGCTGTATTCAACCGTAATTTCCAAACCGTCCGCCGTTTCTTTGGTTGAAAGAAACAAATCGAACTTTGCCGTCACCGAACCGAGTTCAATCGGCTCGATTTCCAAACCGTGCATATCCAAATTTCCTTTGGAATAAGTTTGCAGTGCGAAGGCGACTTGATAAATCGGGTTATAGCTCAAACTGCGTTCGGGGCTGACCGCCGCGACGACTTTATCAAACGGCAATTCCTGATGCGAAAATGCGTCGAGCGCGGTGTTTTTGATGCGCGAAAGAAGCTCCCGAAACGTCGGATTTCCCGATAAATTCGTCCGCAAAGCCAGCGTGTTGACAAAGAAACCGATCAGATTTTCGGTTTCGGTAACATTGCGCCCGGCAATCGGCGAACCGACAACCAGATCTTCCTGCGCGGTGTATCGCGTCAGCAAAACCTTGAACGCCGCGAGCAAAGTCATAAACAGCGTAACGTTTTCGCGCTGGCTGATTTTTTTCAGATTTTCGCGCAAGCTAACCGGAAAAGTAATATTTTCTTCCGCGCCGCGATAGCTTTGCACCGCCGGACGCGGGCGGTCTGTCGGCAGTTCGATCAAAGCGGGCGCGTTTTTCAGTTGATTTTTCCAAAATTCGGTCTGACGCGCCAAATCTTTTTCCAACTGCTCACGCGACCAGGCGGCATAATCGCCGAATCGGGTCGGAAGCGTCGGTAATTCGGGAGTTTTGCCTGCCGCAAAACTTTGATAGCCTGCCGAAAATTCTTTCCAAAAAAGCCCAACCGACCAGCCATCGCTGATAATGTGGTGCATCGTTATCAGCAAAATATTTTCACGCTCGCCGATTTTGAGCAGATTAACGCGCATCAACGCGCCGTTCTGCAAATCCATCGGGCGATTTACTTCCGCGTTCAAAAACTCGAAGGCTTCAGGCAGTTGCGAAAAATCGTCTGTTTGAATCGGAACAGGTTGCGGCGAAGCAATCATTTGCCGCCACGCGCCGTTTATTTCTTTGAAAGTTAAGCGGAGCGATTCGTGCCGGGCGACGATCAAATCGAGCGTCTTTTGAAGCGCGTCAAAATCTAAATCGCCTTTGATGCGAACGGCTTCATAAAGATTATAAGTCGGCGTGTTCGGATTTAATTGTTCTAAAAAAAGCAGGCTTTCCTGATTAAAGGACAACGGCGCAGACTCCGCGTTTTTGCGAAGCGAAATCGAAAAAGGGTTGTGGACGGGATTCGTCTTTCCCTTCAATTTCATTTCAAGCAAGATGCGCTTGGCTGGTGACAGACTTTCTAATCTTTCGGTTAATGTCGCGTTCATTTTTGTAATTTATAAACTTTAAAATTTGAAACCTAAATCGAGAAAGGTTCGATTAAATTTAATTTATATGCGGCAAAGATTGATAATAAGCGGTGATTTCCACAAATTAGCGGGATTCGGCGGTATAAAATTTTATCTGCGATTTTTTTCCGTTAATTGCCAAAGCGGATGAATAACCGTCAATAACCGGAATTTCGGGAAAAGTAAAATCGGATTGCCGCAGTTCGGACGTTTCGATTTCATTCGGCGAAACGGACAAACCGAAACCGTGCGCTTTCAGATAAGCCTCTTTATGCGTCCAGCAAGCGAAGAAAAACGAGAGGCGTTCATCGTCCGAAAGCGAATAAAAACGCGCTTTTTCCTTTTTGGTCAGGCAGAGCGAAATCACACCGTCGTCAATAAAAGACGCGGCATTTTGTTCAATATCAATGCCGATTTCGTGATTTAAACCGACCGCTAAAAGCGCAAAATTACCCGAATGAGAAAGATTGAATTTGAGAGTTGAAGGCAAAAAAGGCTTTCCGAACCGATTGTATTCAAACTCGATTTTCTCAGGCTTTATTTGCAAATAACGACTGACAGTTTTTCGCAAAAAACCGCGTCCGATGATGAAATTGTTTCGATCTTTTTCAAAGCGAAAACGGTCGGCGCGGGCGCGTTCGTCGTCCGAAAGCACGGAAAAAAAGTCCGCCCCGTTTTCACGGTCAAACTGAACCAGCCAAACGTGAAGCTCGTCATTCGCCGGAGTTGATTTTTCGGGCGCAGTCTGCCAAGTTTGTTGAGGCGCTAATCCATTCATTCGTAAATTAATTATCCTCAAGAGATTCCTTCATTTTCCCGTAACTCAAGCTCACCCAACCGATTAACAGCCAGCCAATCGGCGCAACCGAATAAATGATGAACGACGTGCCGAAAAAATTATTGAGAATAAAAGATGCCGTCAACGCCAGCGCGATGCGCCATAAAATTGATTCTTTTGAACCGTGTTCGGTGCTGCGCCAGCCGCGATAGCAAAAAAACGAAGCGCGAAAGAGAATAAAAACTAAAAGCAAACCCGCCGGAATTCCCGCCGATAAAGTCAGACTGAAAAAATGATTGTCAATCGGCGGCGCGTCGGCAAATTCTTCGCGGCTGCCTGACAGCGTCGTCGCGCCCAATCCGAGTCCGAGCGGATTCGACGGAATATCCCGCCCCAAAACTTGCGACCAGGTATCAAAACGCGCCTCCAGACTGCCTTCGCCCGTCGGATTGATTGTGCCTTTGGTCGTGTGCGTAAGCATTTTTCCCGCACGGTCGCTTTCGTCAAGTTCGTATCCGGCATCTTCGCTCAAAGGATTTGAAAGCGCGGCAACCAGCACGATTGGCGCGACCATCAACATCAGCCGCGTCATCACGCCTGAAAAGTTTTTCGCGCCTGTCAGAAACAAAATTCCGCCCGATAAAAGTAATCCGAAAATCGAGGTTCTTTGTCCGGTAAAAGCAATCATCAGAAACAGCAATCCCGCCGCCGCAAACCATAATCCGCGTTTTTTGCCTTCGTCGCGGCTCAAGCCCAGCCCAATCGCAATCGTGCAGCCGATTTGAATATAACGTCCCCATTCTTCCGAATTATTAAAAGTCGCCAACGCCCTTTGGACGTTAAAAACTGCAATCGAACTGTATTGATCGGTGTTGTCAATCCAATATTTTTCAAAATACGGAAAACCGAAAATCAGTTGATAAACGCCGTGCAGCGAAGCAATCAGACCAAGAATAACAATCAAGCGCAGTATTTTCGGAAAAAAATCTTCCCGCGCCGTCTGTCCGAAATAAAACCAAACCATCGGCACGAGATAAAACAACGCGCCCGAAAAACCGACAAATAAACTTCCCTGTTTCGGATTAAAAATCTGGAGAAAACAAAGTCCCGCCAAAAGGCTCGTCCAACCCGCCAGCGGAGTTAGGCGAAATGTTTCCAATTTGTGCCGGAAAACGACAATGATAAAAGCCAATAAGGTAACAATCGGAGTCAGCAGATGAATCGGTTCAGTTTGCGAATACGGGACTAAAATATACTGAGCGCGGCGCAGAAAACCGCGAAACGGCTCGAAAATTATCATTGCCGTCAGTCCGGCTTCGAGGCTGAGAATCAGCGGCACGACCATTGCGCTCAACATCCCGCCGAGCAGCGACAGACGCATCAGATTTTCGCCCATTGCCGCCGAAAACGCCGCGAAAATCGCTATCAACTGTGTCGGAATAAACCACAGAAACGGCGAACGGCGCGGCATTCGATTCAAATTTTGGGCTTGCGGGCGAATATTCATAAAAAGTCCATAGCGACTCGCTCATCATAAAAAGTCAGAACGAGGAGCGGTAGCGACTCGC
>JANPDZ010000380.1:0-9284 GCA_031431735.1 Acidobacteriota bacterium
CAAAACGCGACCGTCTTCACGGTTGAGCCGAATATGAATGTTCTGGATGTCAGTGCGGTGGTTGACACCGAATTGGAAGAAGGCACGGGCAATCTCGTCGGCATGCGTCTGACTGCACCGAACGGCGCGGTTTATTCGACAGCGATTGATTTTCCGGTGATCGGCAGCGACCGCCGCGAAATCACGGTTGACAATCCGCAAGCCGGTACGTGGACGATCGAAATCCGCGGCGCACGCAGTTTGGCGGCCGCACCGCAAGCGTCTTCGCCGACCCAGCTTGCCTCGCCCGGTCCGGTTGACGGAACGGTTATTCAGGTCAAATATATTCTGCCGACAATTGCCGATATTCAAGGTCATCCGCAACAGGCAAACATCGAATCGGCGATCAAAAGCCGTCTGATCGACACTTACGCCGACGGCACTTTCCGTCCGAATTCGCTCGTCACGCGGGCAGATTTGGCGCGGTCTTTGGTTTCAAACACTTCGATTCGCCAAACGCTCGGCGCAACTCCGAAATTTACCGATGTTTCGGGCGATCTGCGGAACATTGCCGAAGCTGTGACGGCAAACGGCTCGACTTTGCGCGATTACAATTTTACGCCGGGCGGAATGCTGAGCTTTACGGGGACGAGTTTTAATCCGTCAGGTTCAATTAACCGGCTCGATCTGGCAGTCGCATTTGTTCGCGCCACAGGTCACGATGCGGAAGCCAGAGCATTGGCGAATTCGACCGTGACATTCAACGGTTCGGCACTGTCGGACAACGCGCAAATTCCCGCCGCGCTGCGCGGTTATGTGCAGATCGCCATTAATAAAGGTTTGCTGGAAGCCTTTCCGGCGGAAGTGATTCAAATCGCGCCCGGACAATATCAGGTTCTTCCGGGACCGCGTTTTGAGCCTTCGACCACTGTGACAAGAGCGACTCTGGCGGTCAAACTGATCAAATTCAATCAGTTGTTCACGACCGGCGGATAAGAAAGAAGGGGAGATTTTCAAGTAAAAAGGCAAAAGGTAAAAGTAAAAAATATGAATTGATTTTACCTTTTACCTTTTACCTTTTGCCTTCAAATCTCCCTTTCTGCATTTCTCAAGTTAGCCTCAAGTCTGAAATACGCCCGCATCAAGTTTTATTCAAGAACAATTAATTAAAGTTGGAACATAAAGTTTTTTAAGACAATTTTGACAGGAGAAAGAAAAAAAATGAAAAGCAAGATTATTAACAAAAAAGATGACATTATAATAAGACTGGTAAGCGGTTTGCTGGTCTGGGCAGTCGTAATCACGGGGTTGATTGTGCCGTTTCAGAGGGCGCAAGCCGCGACCACGAATACAAACGTCAATTCGCTGACGAGTCTTTACCGACGAAGCGCACCGAATTTTGATTTGAATTTGTCGCGCAATCTGCAAAACCTGCGGCAAGCAACCGGTACCCAAACAGCAGCACTTGATGCGCTGAAAACTTCGTCGAACGCGCCGAATATGACGATTCGCTGGAATGATTTCGGCGGTTCGCCCGATGTCGTTTATGATTTCGCTTCCGCCCGGTTTGAAGGCACACCGGAAGCAGCGGGACGCGCGTTTTTAACGCAAAATGCCGCACTTTTCGGTATGTCCGACATCAATAATCTGCGCGTTTTCAGTCAGAAAGACGCGCTCGGCGGACATCTCATCCGCTTTCAGCAAACATTTAACGGCATTCCTGTCAAAGACGGCGGCATCGGACTGGTAATGAACGCTAACAACCAGATCGTGATGGCTTCGGGACCGTTTTTCCGCGATGTTTCGATTAATACGCAGCCGACTTTGAGCGCGGAACAGGCGAAAGCATCGGCAAACTCAGATTTGAGCCGCTTCAATGTCAATTTGCCGGACTACATCACAAATCTTCTGCAAACAGGTTATCAAAATCTCGCGCAACAAGCGGCGGCGGTTGACGGCATCGAACCGCAGCTCGGCGTTTATCCGACGGCTGACGGTTATCGGCTTGTTTGGAAAGTTGCGAAATTTTCACTCAATCCGTTTGGACTTTATATGGTGGCGATTGACGCGCATTCAGGCGAGACGGTCGAACGCAAGGATTTTGTTAATTTTCAACAAGCACCGGGCAGCGAAACCGCCGATGTTTATCCGAAATATCCTTCGATCACACCGGAATTGAAAGATCAGGGCATCATCAGTAATTGCGGCGGAACGCCTTGCGGACAGGAACGCGTCACGCTTCGTTCGTTTGACGCTTCAAACCGGACGACCGGACTTTTGGGAACTTTGACCGGCACCCACGCGCTCGTCAACAACGCGTTGGCAACCAAACAACCTTTCGCGCAAGCACCGCTCGGAACATGGCATTTCCGACAGGACAATCCGACCGGATTTGAAGCGCGCACCAATGAACAAGACCAATTTTCCGAACCCGCCGAACATCAGGACGAAATCAACGCGTTTTTCTTTATCACTTATTTGGTTGAATATGTTGATTATCTGCACGTCGGCGGCGACCCGACAACTTTTGGCGGACAGGGGAATTTCCCGGATGATTATCCGAACAAAACAAATCCGCTGCCGGCAACCGTTCATATTCCGAATATTTATCTGGCTTTAGACGCGGCGGGCGGCACACTTCCGAGTCCGACCGATCCTGATCTGGTAAACAAAGTTCTTGGGTTGGACAACGCTTTTGCTTTGAATTTAACAAGCATTATCGAAAGCGTGACGGCAACAAAATCGCCCGTCGTGGTTAATCCGACTTCTTACGGGCATGGCTTTTATTTCAACGATCTGGCACTCGAAGGTACGGTTCCGTATCACGAAGGAATGCACGCGATCACTTCGCCGATTGCCGGACTCGAAGGTACGGAAGGCAGTGCTTTGAACGAAGGTCAGGCGGATATGTGGGCGTTCACGATCACCGATAATCCGTCTTTGGGCGATTATGTCGTCAACGCTTTCAAATATCGTCAACGCTATCGCGACCTCGGACGCAATCCCGATTCGGTTGCCTATATCCGCAGTGCGCGTTCAACCTTAAAATACAGCGACATCGCTACTTTGATTAACCGCGATACCGGACAACCCGATTTTGAAGAACATTACGACGGCGAAATTTATATGTCAACAATGTGGGACATCCGAGAAATGTTCAATCGTGTCTATCCGCAGAATACGACCTTCAAACGTCCGCGTCCGAAAGACGGACAAGCATTAAAAACAATTACCAAAGGCACGAATATCTTTGAACGCGACTTTTTAGGTTCAATGTATATTCTCGGCACGACTTCGCCGGACACGATGGTTAAATCACGCGACGCGATGATTGTCGCCGACCAGATGCTTTATCCGACCGATACGACCGATGCGGATGCGCCGGGCAAACACCGCGCAATGATCGAACAAATCTTTGCCGCGCACGAATTAGGAGTCAACGCCCTCGAAGTGACGGGCGGCAAAGCGACGATTTCAACACAAGTCACGCCGTTTGTCGGCGACCAATCCGCACCGTCTGTTCCGACGAACATTAAGGTAATTCCGGCTACGACACGCACCAACCGAGTTTCTTGGAACGGTGTTTCAGGAGCGGTTTCTTATGAAATTCTGAAACGCAAAACTTCCAACGCCAATCGGCGCGAACCGAACGGCAAACGTGAATACAACGACGGCGATTCTGCGACCACAGGTTTCCGCCACATTGCTTTTGTTGACGGCAATCAGGTTTCCTACGAAGACAAAGGCGCGGTTCACGAAGTCTTTGCACCTGAAGGATTGAACAATCTTTTTGACAGTGAATATGTTGTTCGCGCCGTTGGCGTTAATTCCGGCGGACAACTCGGTTTCTCGAATCTCTCAGGCGCGGCGCGTCCGACCGTTGCCCGTCAGGATTTGACGACGCAGGTTGACACGGCGATCTCGAATATCAGTTTCTCAAACGGCGTGATGGCGTTCGATAATAAATTGACCAATGCACGCGGTGCTTTCTCGATTGATCAAACGATCTATGCGCCGCTTCAATTCCAGATCATGAGCATCTCGAATCCGAGTGTCACGGTAAAAAATGCGGACGGCGGTGCGAATACGTTCCTTTATAATCAAACGCTCGCGCTCGGGCAAACTTCCAACGCCAAACGGCTTGAGTTTAACGACCCGTTGGCACAGATGTTCAGCTTTGACGCCAAAGTTTTCGGAAACCAGTTTGCGGGTTCGACCATCGGAACAGGTTCGCAAAACGGCGACGGCACCAGCAATCCGCCAAATCCGGTTTCGTATTCATTCTTTAACGAAACCAGAACCGGCGCGTTGGCAGCGGGTGAACCGACGGCGACTTCGGGAACGAGTCTGACATGGGGTGATCCGGCATTCAAAGGCATTACCTGGGATGATGTTGTGATTACAACCAAATCCGACGCGCTCTATCTCGATGCGACTTTGAGTTCGCTGACAGCGGTTGATTTGGATTTTGAACTGCGAACAACGAGCGGCGTTGTGTTGTCTGAATCGGCGGGCGCCACTGCTTCTGAGCATGTTTCTTCGTCGGTTCAACCGAACACGGCCTACATTCTGCGGGTCAAAGGTTTTGCCAACGGTCCGGCTGAATACTCGATCGCCGTTAAACAATTCCTGCCGAGCGGTTCGATGAATGCTAATGACGGAACTGCCGGAACAAGTTCGCCGACCGGCGGAACAACCGGAATTGTTTCCAAAATGGTACGCTTCACGGTCAATCCTGTGACCAGGAGCGTGACATTCAGAATCCTCAACTAAACAAGCTAAAAAAGAGATGGAAAAAAGGTGAATCGTGATAAAAAACGGTTCACCTTTTTTCTTTTAGCGGAACGCGGGCGGCTCGTTTGCATTGAGCGCATCGCAATTCTCAAGTCGCGCTCAAGAATATCTCAAGCCTGGCAATGTAAATTTACAATCAGAACATTAGAAAAATTTTGATTGGAGTGAGAGAGATGAAAAAATTATTATACGCCATCGCGACATTGATTTTAGTTTTGAGTTTTCAAGCGGTTTTACTGGCTGTTCCGAAGGTTGACGTTTTATTAAATCAACAAGTCAACGCCGCGCCGTTGTCTTTAACGCCCGTCGTCATCACTTTTTACAGCCGACCGACGAGCGCGGATTTTTTGATGCTGAGATCGCTCGGCATCACGGGCGGTTATAAAACCGGCGAACTGCCGATGATTTTAACGCTCGTCAATCGAACACAGTTTAACGCGCTCAAGCAAAAAAACACTATTCGCTCGCTCTACGCCAACCGCACGTTTCGTCCGCTCAATAACGAAAGCCGCAAATTTATCGGTGTTGAAAGTCTGCTACGGGATTTTACCGTTACGGCATTCAATCAAGGTTTGCCCGTCACGGGAAAAAACATCGGTATCGCCTATATTGACACAGGCATTGACGCGACGCATCCCGATCTGAAGCTCGGCGAAAACGTCGCCCAAAACGTTTTTTTCCCGACCGCCGAAATTCCGCTTAATCTGCCCGCCGAATTTACGCCGATCGTCCCGGTCGAAAATGTTCCGATCAGCGATGTCGAAGGCGGACACGGAACATTCGGCGCGGGCGTGACAGCCGGAACGGGCGCGGCTTCGGGCGGATTTTACCGCGGCGTCGCGCCGGGCGCGAAACTTATCGGCTTGACCGCCGGCAACGATGTCGGTCTTTCGACGTTTGCGATCATTCAGGCGATGGATTACGCGCTTGTCAATCAATTTCGCTACAACATCCGCGTTTGCAATAATTCTTACGGGACGACGCTCGCCGATCTTCCGTATTCGCCGGACGATCCGGTCAACACGGCAACCAGATTGATGCACGACCGCAACATCACGGTCGTCTTTGCCGCCGGAAACGACGGCGACGCGCCCGATATGATCAATCCTTTTTCGGTCGCGCCGTGGGTAATCTCTGTCGCGGCGGGCGAGAAACGAGGGCTTGGAACACCAGCCGGATTTTCATCGCGCGGCAACAATAACGGCACGGGAACCGACACGCCCGGTCAACCTGCCGACGCTGACGCACTGCCGAATCTGCGCCCCGACATTACGGGTTCCGGCGTTGACATCAAATCTACACGCTCGAAAGCTCCGGGCGTGACGAATGTCGTGGGAACAATTCCGGCTTTTGTCGGCGCAAACGATCTTTCGACGATTCCGCCCGCCTTTTTGCCGTATTACACGACATCGCAAGGAACGAGCTTTTCGACGCCGCAGGTTTCGGGCGTGGTCGCGCTTTTGATGGAAGCCAATCCGCTATTAACGCCTGACGAAGTTGTCACGATTCTTCGGCAGACGGCAAACCCGATGCCGTATGAAGAAAGAGTCGTCGGCGCGGGCTATGTTGACGCTCACAATGCGGTTCGAGCCGCGCTTGCTTTGTCGGGCGTTCCGCATCCGGTGAATCTTTTTCCATCGTCTGATCCGAACGCGCCGCAGATTGTTGACGTCGGCGGCGACCAACTCGGCACGACCGCGCAAGACATTACGGAAGCGAAATTCAAATACAGCGCGGCGGCTAACCAAATAATTTACACTCTGACGGTTGCCGATCTTTCGGTCAGAACGCCGAATATGCGCTGGACTTTAACGAGTGCCTTTGGTCAGACGCAGATTTTCGTGACGGCTTCGGTGGACGAAACCGCAACAACTTACGAATACGGGCGCATTACGACACTCGCCACCGGCACTCAGAATCAGGAAACCATCGGCGCGGTTGATTCGGGCGAGATCGTCGGCAATCAAATTATTATAAAATTAAGTTTGGACAAGATAAACGCGGCGGTCGGAAGTAATGTTCTCGGCACGACTTCGACCGGCACAAAAGCCGCCGCGCAGATTCTGATCGGCTCATCGCTTTCGGGCGGGTTGCTTCTGAATTCCGATTCGGCAACCGGCGCGAATTTTGATGTCATCGGTAATTCAAATCCAACGCCAACGCCAACCCCAACACCGACGGCAACGCCAACGCCGACACCGACACCAACTCCGACGCCGACTCCAACAGCGACACCGACGCCGACACCGACAGCAACGCCGACTCCGCAGCCTTCGCCGACGCCGACACCTGCGCCGCAGACCAACAACGGCAGATTTGAAGAGCGTTATTCCGACACTTTGGATGTCGGCGAAGGGCAGGTTTCGATCTCATTCAGCGTCAGAAATTCGACGCTCGACGCGCAGATCAATCAAAACAAGGGCAATCAGACGATTTATTTTGAACTCTTAGATTCAAACGGAAATTTGATTGCTTCTGCCGCGAATCAAAAGATCTATCTGGAAAATCTCGTGCCCGGAACTTATATTTACAGAGTTCGCGGAAACGTAACAAAAGCGGTTGATTTTACGATCAAAAGCAGTCAGTAAAATGCTCGTCAAAATAAAAACGCAACTCGAAATAAGAGTTGCGTTTTTATTTTAAACACCCAATTCACAAATTACGCAGTTTGCGCGTAAAATCAGATACACAGATGAAAGCTGCCGTTTACGAAAAGTTTCAGGAACCCTTAACGATTCAAAATGTTGCTGACCCGATTCCGACAAGCAATGGTGTCGTGTTGCGCGTCAAAGCGTGCGGAATCTGTCGCAGCGATTGGCACGGCTGGATGGGAAACGACGCAGACATTAAACTGCCGCACGTTCCCGGACACGAACTCGCCGGAATAATCGAAGACGTCGGAAGCGATGTTCGGCGTTGGAAAAAAGGCGAGCGCGTGACCTTGCCGTTTGTTTGCGGTTGCGGAAGCTGCGGGCAATGCGTTGCGGGCAATCAGCAGGTTTGCGATCATCAGTTTCAGCCCGGCTTTACCGGTTGGGGCGCGTTTGCCGAATTTACGGCGATTGATTACGCCGACACGAATCTCGTCAAACTTCCCGACGAAATTGATTTTGTGACGGCTTCCGGCTTAGGCTGTCGTTTCACGACATCGTTTCGCGCCGTCGCCGCGCAGGGCAGAGTGTTGGGCGGTGAATGGTTGGCGGTTCACGGCTGCGGCGGAGTCGGACTTTCGGCGATTATGATTGCCGCCGCGTTTGGCGCTCAAACGGTCGCGGTTGATATTGACGACGAAAAACTCGCGTTTGCCAAATCAATCGGCGCGACCGCGACAATTAATTCCAAAACTGCCGGAAACACGATCGAAGTTGTCAAAGAAATCACCAGCGGCGGCGCACACGTTTCGATTGATGCTTTGGGAAGTCCCGAAACTTGTTTTAATTCAATCAGTTGTTTACGAAAACGCGGGCGGCATATTCAGGTTGGCATTATGGAATCTGCACATCACAAAACGGTCGTGCCGATGGATTTGGTGATTGGCAGAGAGCTCGAAATAATCGGCAGTCACGGAATGCAAGCCTACAAATACCAAGGAATGCTCGAAATGATCTTGGCGGGAAAGCTGCAACCCGAAAAACTTATCGGCAAAACTATCTCACTCGAAGAATCTTTAACGGAACTTACGCAAATGAACAGTTTTAACGGAATCGGGATCACCGTCATTGATAAGTTTTAGATCAAAAGTAAAGGCCAAAAACTCAACCAACGCCGCGAACCTCCGCCGAAAATTAAAATACAAAAAGGTGTTGAAATGATTTTTGCCGCATCGCACAAATAAAACTGCCGAAATTAACCGTGTTTGAGATTTCAAGAAATGAATGTATCTTAAACAAAGAGGATCAGTAGATTCAAAATTCAGAAAATTATCGAAAGAAACTGCTGAAGTAATGGATAATGGATAATTGATAATTGATAAATTCGGGGTTTGTCACGCCAATTCTCAATTTTCAATTCTCAATTTTCAAATATGCGCAGGGGTTTCAGCCGGAGTTAAAAAGAAACGCCGGGTAAATTTAAGCTGCGATCAGCAAAGACCTTTTTACAAATTTGAATCTACATGAGAATAATTAAAAATGAAAAAAATCACCCGCAGAGAATTGTTAAAACTCGGCGGTGCGGCGATTGCGGGAAACTCTCTGATCGGATGTGGTAAATCTTTAAGAAAGTCCTCGACCAATTCTAAAATTAATCAATCGAATGTGCCGATCGTCACTCCGCAAGGACGAATTTTGCCGGCGGATGCCGCGCCGCTTGAAAAGCAGATCTTATACGAATCTGCCGCCGAACCGCGTCATCTCGACATTTCGCGGGACATTTACGGCGCGGGCGTGGCGATAAATTGGGGCGGCGAACCGCTTCTCAGGCGCGACGAGAATCAAAATCTCGTGCCGGCAATGGCTGAGAGTTGGCAAGCGGGAAAAAATTTGGAATATTGGGATTTTGTGATCCGCAAG
>JANPDZ010000381.1:0-4377 GCA_031431735.1 Acidobacteriota bacterium
TGAAAGGGCGACATCCGCCGATTGCGCCCTTTCAGGGCTTAGTATGGCGGTGATTTTTGACCTGGCGCGATGCGCCAGGCTATCATATTGCGCCTCTTCGAGGCTGAAATCCGGTCGCAAAAACTTGTGTAGATACTAATGCCATTTATGGCGTGGTTGCCAATTCGAGCATATTTGCAGGGCGTTTTAACGTCCTTTTCTTGCGGCTTTAGCTTTCGTTTTTTTACGGCTCAAGCCTTTTTCAAGGACGTCTTTACGCCCTTTGTCATTCTATTATCGCTCAACCACGCCATAAATGGCATTAGTATCTACACAAGTCCGAAGGGCTTGTTTTTGCGGCTCTGCCGCCCGATGTGCGGCGATGGCTCTGCCTCGCCGGAGATGATTTCCCGGATGACGCGAGGCTCTGCCTCTAATTCGGCGGCGCAGCCGCAAAATATCAGTGAACGCAAGACGGAAAGGCAGAGCCTTTCCGCACATCGGGCGGCACAGCCGCCAAGTAAATTGATTTTCAAAGATGTGTAGATACTAATGCATAAATGACGTGGCTAATCGCCGCGAAGCGCGGAAAGCCGCCTAAATGCGGCTGAAATCAAAACTGCGTAACATCAGTTAAGTTTTGTTTTGACCTTTGTTGTCAACAAAAAAGGTCAAGCCCAAGCCTGACCTTTTCCGCCGGAGAGGAAATTTAAAAGTTAGTTGTCCGGGATTTATGGCTGCATCGCGGCGGTGTTGTCACCCAAAACCGAAGGTGAATTATCTGCGCGCGGAGTTGTATCGCTAATTAATACGCCGTCGCTGACGAGAACTCCGTCGCTGATCAGAACGCCATCGGCATAAGTAGTGCCATCGGCAACCAGAACTCCATCTGAAATCAAAACTCCGTCGCTGATCAGCACGCCGTTATTGTCAATTATGCCTGGGTAAAATCCGACTCCGCTAGTTGTTAAGGTTGACGATTTTGCAAGGATACCATTGGCGTAAGGCGTTCCGTCGCTGATCAAGACACCGTTTCCGTAGATTTTCTGGTAATATGTCATCAAATCATTACCGTAAAGAAATCCGTAATTCGTAATTACGCCTTTGCCCCAATAAACAGTCTGTCCGGCAATCGTGCTTGTTTGCGATGCAGGTAATGCGGTGCTCAAAAGTGCCGCGCCGTTGGTCGTTGGCAAAGTTGTCTTAACAAGTCTGGCAAGACGGACGGCACCGTCAACATTGAGTTGACCAGTGCCTTGTTCCCAAGTGTCGAAACCCGGGATCGGTTGCGCGGAATACATCAAGATCGCTTTCACAAGATTTGGTGTTAATTTACTATTTGCCTGCAGCAAAATGGCGGCGGCACCGGCGACCTGCGGGGCAGCCATCGAAGTCCCTGAAAGGTACATTGCCCTGTCTTCTTGTGTGCCGCTTGTTTGAACCTGCAACGAAGGATAATTAGTAACCAGCGTCGTCAGCGTTCCGCCGTTCGGAGCGTTGGCGCCGATCAAACGATTGCCGGGCGCGACCAGATCAGGTTTTATAAGATTATCAAATTTCTTGAGGCCGTTGACCAATTTCCAACCTCGGGTTGGTCCGCGCGAACTGTAGGTTGTGACGGTATCATCGGAACGCGCATCAGTGCCGTAAGTATTAGTTGCACCAACGGTAATTACTGAAGGTTCGATACCCGGGGAACTGATTCCGCCGTAAAGTTTTTGTCCCAGAGAGTTTTTTCCTTTATTGCCTGCCGAAGCGACCACAACTATCCCGGCATTAAACGCGCGGCGAGCGGCTTGACACATCGGGTCGTTTAGATAGCTGTCCTTGGCTACCATGCCGAGACTCATCGTTAAGACACGGATGTTGTAAGTTGTTTTGTTAGTAATTGCCCAATCAATCGCGGCGATGACATTGCTTGCCGCACCGGTTCCGTTATTGTTCAGAACGCGCAGATTGATTATCTTAGCACCGGGAGCCACGCCATCGTATCTGCCGTCCTTGCCGCTTCCGGTAGTCGGATCACCGCCAAGCATTGTTGCAACGTGTGTTCCATGTCCGAATGAATCGCTGGTTAGGTTCTGTCCCGTAAAATCTTTGGAATAAATAACGCCGGGATGCGCAGTAGTAGTTCTGACAAAATTGTGGGTTGTATCAATTCCGCTGTCGAGAACGGCAACCCCGATGCCTGTGCCGTCGAATGTCGTGCCGGAGACAAGATTTCGGATCTGAAATGTTCCGGTCGTATTTTCCAAATGACCGGCGGCTTCTGTTTGGCTGTCAGGCGAAATGTAGGCGACGTTTTCCGATTTAATCAATTCTTTGACTTGCGAAAGCGGCAATTCCGCACTGATCAAACCTAAATTGTTAAATGATTTCTTCAATCTGCCGTTGACTGCTACCAAATCCGTCATCAGAATTCCGGCTTTTGCTTTGTTTGCGCGAAATTCATTAGCCAGCATTTGGTCTTTTTGGCTTTGGCTAACGGCTTCGTTGTCGAAAAGATTATTGATTTCTGTTGCCGATTTGAGTTGGATAATGACTCTTTGAGTCTCATCGGCTCTGAAACCATTGCTCAGTTCGTTGGCTTTTTCTTCCAAGTCGGGAGAAATCTTGCTTTGTGGCAAGCCATCTTGCGAAGTTGTCGAGGTTTCCGGCAAAACTTCTTCAGATTTATCGTTTTTGAACGATTGACCAAAAATGCTGAAAGAAAACATTTGCACAGACATCGCCAAAAGAATCAGGGTCGAAAAGAATTGTTTGAAGTTAAGTCGGTTCATACGTTTTTATCTACGGCGCAAAAGTTTTGACCATAATTATAGTCAGTAATACAAATGCAATGCCTGTGCCAAAACGTAAACATTCAGAAAATACAGGTAATATAAAGAGTTGTGCGGGTTTGACGGGGAATGATGAAGCGTTCAATCTGACCGGTTGAATCAGGTTGACAGGTCAATTTGGATGATTTGTTTGAAAGATTTTGCTATGATGGCAATGAAATAAGGGTTATTGTAAATAATTCGTGCCGATTGGCTTATCAATTGCCACTAGCTGATGGTCTTTGAAAAAATAATCCGACAAAACGTAGAACAGACTGTTAGCCTGTTAAAACAGACTAACAGTCTGTTCTACGCTTTTTCATTAAAAGTTTTTTGTCGGATTTAATTATCAAAGACAATAAACTAGTGGCAATTGATAATAAATCAGGCGCGAATTATTTACAGCATCAAATAAGGTGAAAAAATGATCAGCAAGCCAAACAACTACACGGAATTTTGGGACTTTTACGTTCAGGAACACAGCCGACCTTTGACGCGTCTGCTCCATTTTGTCGGCACGAGTCTGGCAATTGTCTTGCTTGTTTGGTTTGTTAAAAACGGAACATATCTTTATCTTCCGCTGTGTCTGGTCGTCGGCTACGGATTTGCGTGGGTTTCGCATTTCTTCATCGAGAAAAATAAACCCGCGACGTTTCAATATCCGCTGTGGTCGTTTATATCCGATTACAAAATGATGTTTTATATGCTGACGGGCAAAATGAACTCGGAAGTTGAAAGAGTTTCACGGAAATAGAGTTTTTTTCATACGCCTTGAAAAACTTCGCTGAGCGAACATTTAAAATTGGGCAACAGCGGAGTTTCCAGTGAATCTTCGACAAAAAGTGTGGCAATAAGTTTGAGTTCAGCATTTTCGCGCCGAAAGACTTCGAGCTTTTTGTTTCGCCAATCGGCAATCCAGTATTCGGAAACGCCGCGCCGCGAGTAGAGTTTGAGTTTAATTTCGCGGTCGCGCCTTTCATTTTCAAAGCCGCAGGACACAACTTCGATGGCAAGTTCGGGCGCAGAATGAAGTTTTCCATCGTATTCAAGCGCGGTTTTCATTCGTTCATTGCTAATCCAAACGACATCCGGCGCAACATCGTCATCTTCGGCGAAAATAATTCCGGGCGCGAAACTCGGTTCACCCAAACCTGTCTCTAAACTCCACTTATACAAAAAGAAATAAATATTTCCGCAAGTTTTCTGATGATGCCAATGTGGTTGTTTCGACATATAAAGTTCTCCGTCAATGATTTCGTATTTTTTATCGCCGTTTGGCAAAAGTTCCAAATCCGCCGAAGTCCAGCGTAAAGTTGTGTTGGTTGCTGTTGTCATAAAATTTTCTCCAACTTGCTTGTCAGAACCATGAGCGGTAGCGACTTGGTAAGTTTTTAGCCGCTCGCTACCGCTCGGGGTTCTGACAGTTGCCGTCAATTCAACTAGTGGTGCTTAGCGGAAATTTCCCAACAGAGAGAATCTGTGTGATATTTCAATCGAACGATAGCAAAGCTATTTAATTATGGACATTTACAGGTCGTCTTTTAACAATCAAATAACAATCAAAAGTGCGGGATTATTT
>JANPDZ010000382.1:0-13828 GCA_031431735.1 Acidobacteriota bacterium
ATGTCCAAAAACTCCGCCTTTTTTATTCAAAAATAGAATATTTCGATTGAGAATAAAGCGTTGTCAAACGATATTTCAAAAACCATTGCGTCCTTAGCGTCCTTTGCGGTAAAAAATTCTTAAATTGCGTAAGGTGAGTTATTCAATTACTTCAAACTGGACAAATTGAGCAGAAATTTTTCTTTTTTCCTTTGCCAGATTGTCCGTGATGATGATTTGCAGAATATAATCGCCGGATTGCATTCCGCCCAATAAATTTATCGCGCCCGAAGATTTTATTCTTTCCAAATCGGTTTGTCCCGAAAAACCAACCGGAGCTTGTTTACCGTCAAGTATCAGTTTGCCATCGCGAAAAACGCGGATTTTCACCATCAGATCCGGTTTTTTCGACGTGTCGAGCTTTGCATTGTAAATCTCAAATCCATAGCGCAAAACCGAACCGCGTTTAAATCTGCGGAGCGAGGTATCGCTCATCGGATTCGGTTTATCAACCGGCGCATTCAATTGATTATTGGCAATGTCCGGCGTATCGGACTCAAATCTTTTCCATTGGGCTTCGTTCAGATTTTCCAAAACAATGCCTGAAATCGTCAGACGCTCTTTTTTCAGATTCGGAACTTCGATAAACTGCGAAGCCGAACCAACCTTTTCGGCTTGGGCATCACGAATCGCGACCCGAAATTGATACGCGCCCGGTTTTTTTATCGGCAAAGTAAAATAATATACAAATCCATCTTTCAAGATTTTTTTATACATTTCATCTTTGACCTTGAGCGTGTAGGATTTGGCAATTTGATCAATCGCCGCACCGTTGTCGCCGAAAATTACGGCTAAAACATCAAAAACCGCTTTTTTCGTGCCGTCCGGTTCATCAGTAAATTTCAAATCCTGTGCGCTGATATGCAAGAGCGGACGCACAAACGAACCCTGCGTCGCGTCGTTACCGAACAAAGTATTGAGCCGCAACGAAATATCATTAACTCCGAAAGGCGAAGTCAAAGCATTTTCAATTTGCTGAAGCGGTGTTTGATTGGTGGTGGTTTTAGCAACATTTCGCTCGGCGACGTTAAAAAAACCGCTGCGGTAACGCACCTTTAAATCTTTGTTCTTAACTTTGACCTCAAGTTTGTTAAAACGTCTGATTTTCGCGTCAAAAGTGTCCGAATCCGGTTGATAGCCAATCAGATAATAACTTTGGTCATCGAGAATTTTGCGAACGCCGCCGCCGATGTCATTGTTATTAATAACCGGGAACCCGCCGGTTTGCCGGGCAAGATAAATTAAACCGTCCTGCGTATCAAGAAGCTCGGCGGTGCGATCGGAAAGAACTTGCTGAAGTCTTTGCGGGTCGGCTGAAACACTGTCTTCGGCGGTAATATTTGTGGTCTGCAAACCTCGCGCGTCAATCGTGTAAAAAACAACCGAAGCGCGATTTGCCGTATCAACTAATTGGCGCAGAAAATCTAAAACCGTGCCGCCGTCGCTAAAACCTTGCTCGTCGCGCTGAAAGATCTTAAATCCGTCGCTGAATAAAATTACGGATTTGCGTCCCGGCAGATCCTTCATTCCGGTCACAATAAATCGAAGCGCGCCAAGCGTTCCGGTCGCAAAATACGCCCCTTGAAAATCTTCAAAAGCGTTTTCGGAATTTTCCCGGGCCACCTTATCTTCCTCGCTTTCGTCTTCGTTGACAATTTTTTCGTTGTCGCGAATCGGCGCAAATGCTCCGATATTGCCGCGCCCAAGCGGATTCCAGACGACTTTTTCAATTGCGGCGTAAAGCTGCCGCCGGTCGGAAGTAAATTGCTGAAGTGCGCCGATGCCCGCGCCCGTGCGGATGATCGCGACGAGATCGCCGTCCTGCATTTGCTCGTCAACGAATTTTTTCAAGGCGCGGCGAACCTGATACGCGCTCACAAACGAGAGCGACAGATCGTCAACCACAAGCGCGAAAGTTCTTTTGATCTGTCCGGCTTTTAATTCGGCTTGCGGAACCGGAACGGGAATTTTGTCATTCGGATTTTTGACAGCTTCGGTCTTTTCCTTGACGCTTGAAACAAACGATAAATTCGTGATCTTTTGCTTTTCGCCGTTTTCGTAAATTTCAAAATCTTCGGGCTTTAAGCCCGTCACGACCTTGCCCTTTGAATCGGTCACGGTCACATCAATCTGAATCAAATTCGTCGAAATTTTGACAACGTCATCGTCGGGCGGAGTCGGACGCGGCGTTTGTGAAAATACAGTCAAAGCAAAAGCAAGCCCCAAAATCAGCACGAGAATAGATTTTTTCATTTTTTAATTCCTCAAATTCAAACGAATTCAATCTCAAATTTCATCTTTCCGTCCCATTTATTTAAAAATTATAACCGAAAATTTTAAAGTTTAGGCAGATTGTCTTTTCTTTGTTATGATATAACGAAAATCGCTTGCCTCAAAGGTTTTTTCCGGCTTTTGAGGTCAAGACAAAGTTCCTCAAACAATTCGCATCAAATTTTCGGAGTTTTTTAAAATGTCAAAATTCAAATTTTACCGTATTGATTTCTATTCTTTTTTATTCGTTGCAATTTTTGTTTTCGCGCTCTTGACCGTTCCCCTGACGACGAGCTGCTCGGCTCTGGTGACACCGATGACGGACGACGACGCTTTGAAAACGCTGCGTGAGCTGACGAAAAATGGAAAATTGCCGCCCGAAAGCGTTGTTGCGGAAATTGAAAACCGCTTTACGAAAACAAAGGCCGGGGCACTCGCCAAACTCCTGCGGGCGCGGATCAGGTTTGAAAATTCGGATTTTGAAGGCGCGGCACAAATTCTCAATACAAATGTCTTTCGCGAAAAAACAAAGCTCGCCGATTACGCGCTCTGGCTTCGCGGACGTGCTTTGCAATCGGCCGGAAAACACGCCGAAGCAATGAATGTATTTTCACAGATCATGCAGGAGTTTCCGACTTCGGTTCGCATCCGCGAAGCAAAATTGTTGTGGGCAAATTCAGCAATGCAATCAGGTCAAGCCGCACAAGTTCCGGCATTTTTGCAAGATTTGAACAACAAAAAGCAGGCTGACGCGCTGCTGCTGACGGCAAAATCTTATGAAACAGCCGGCAATCAAACGGACGCGATAATCTTTTACCGAAAGGTTTATTTTTATGGCGCGGGAACCATTGAAGCGAAAGAAGCCGAAACAAAACTGACCTTTTTGAATCAACCTTTGACACCTCAGACAGCGGAAGAGATCACGATTCGCGCCGACAAACTCTACGCTGCAAAAAATTATACGGATGCCGCTACTGCTTACGGCACTTTGATTTCAACTTTTCCGAATGCGGTCACGACCGAGGTAAATTTGCGCCGGCTGATCACTTTTGCAAACGTGAAAAATATGACCGAAGCCCAAAATGCGTTCAATGCGATTCCGCTTTCCGCCAAGGAAAAAGAAGAAGCTTATTACAATCTCGCGCTCGGCTACGCAAAAAACAAACTCTGGGCAAATGCCCGAACCGGCGTTGAAGAAATGCGTCAAAAATTTCCTGCCGGCAAATTAACCTCGAAAGCGTGGATTGATGCCGGAATGGCGGCGCGTGATGCAAAAAACAAGACAGACGAAAGCTATTTTCTGCAAACGGCGGTTTCCGCCTATCCGAACGCGATAAACGTTGCCGGAGCGCAATTTGAACTCGCGTGGCTGCAGCACGAAGGTAAAAATTATCAAATGTCGTCGCAGATGCTGCTCGAACATCTGGCGCGTTACGTTGACAAAGATTCGACGAATCGCGGCAAAGCCGGATATTGGGCGGCGCGTGATTCACAACTTGCGGGAAAACTTAACGAGGCTTGCGCGCTTTATGACGCGACCGTGTATCGTTACGGTTCAAATTGGTACGGTTATCTTGCCTTGCAAAAACTGACAAGTTTGCGCGGTCAGGGAAAATGCCAAAGTACGCCGAATTTCGGTGCCGGTTCGCTGGTGCCGAAAGCGGTTGCAAATTTAAAGGTCGTCACGGTCGCGGCGGAAACTTCAACCGCAAAGGAATTGGAAAGGGTTGAAAAAAGTGATGATCTAAGTAATGTCGGGCTTTTCGATTGGAGCATTGACGAGCTCAAAGAAGCACAAAAAACCGCCGCAAACAGTCCCCGGATTAATCTCGCTTTGGCGAAACATTACCGATTGAAAGGCGATCAGGTTGGTGCCTTAAATGCTTTGAAGGTAAGTTATCCCGATTACGCGCAGATGTTTCCCGAAGAAATGGGACGTGAAGAATGGGATATTTTTTATCCTTTGACAAATTGGGGCGACATCAAATATTGGGCAACGCAGCGTCGGCTCGAGGCGCATCAGGTCGCCGGATTTATTCGTCAGGAATCAATTTTCGACCCGCGTGCGAAATCCCCCGCAAATGCTTACGGCTTGATGCAACTCTTGATTCCGACCGCTCGCGCCGTCGCCAAAAAATACAACGCGTCAATCACCGCGATTTCCGCCGAAACGCTTTTCCAACCCGCGCTCAATATCGAACTCGGGACGGCTTATATCCGCGATCAATTCGACAAATTCGGACGCGTCGAATTTGTCGCCATCGCCTACAATGCCGGTCCGGGACGCGTGCCGCAATGGACGGCGGTCTTGCCCGCAGAGATGGACGAATTTGTCGAAGCGATACCGTTCAAAGAAACAAAAGGCTACGTGCAAGGGATCATCCGTAATTCGGCGCAGTATCGCAGACTTTACGATGATAGCGGCAATTTCAAAGCCAATGTCGGTTCGCGTCCCCTTCGCGGCGAAATTGATTCAAAACCGCGCGAACAATTCACAGCCGAATTTCCTGAAATCACGGTTGACGATAATCAAACCGGTGAATAAAAGTTCTGAGTCCCGCCTTTAGGCGGCAAATCCTCCATTTTATACAATTGCCGCCTAATGTTCTTTGAAAATTAAACACGACAATAAATTGGCGGCTACCGGGAGCGCAGGCTGTTAGCCCATATGCGCTAAGTTAAGCCGTAAGTCCTTTGTTTTCAACATAGACTTTTCGGCTAATTTCGATAAGTTAGCGCAGTTAAAAACTCTAAGCTCTTTGTTTTCAAGACTGCAAATTAGAGCGGTTATCTGTTAAGCAACATTATCTTGGCGCGTATGGGCTGGCAGCCCAATTGTTGCCGAATTTTTCCTTAACTTAACGCCATTGTGCTCTGCGCCCGCGAAACGAACATTATGGATAATTTTTAGGAAAACTCCTGACTTTGCAAGAGCCGTGAAATGATACTCACTTAAAATATTACTATTCGTTGGTCAACTATCAAATAACCTGCGTTCGTTCCGCATCTTCAGGTCTTGAAACTGCCGTGCGTCCGAGCGTTTTTGCGAAGTATATTCTTCGGTCGTGTTGCGCGTCACAACTTCATAAAGGATCGCTTGTTTGTCGCCTTTCTTCCGCAAGATTCTTCCAAGCCGCTGAATATGTTCGCGGCTCGACCCCGAACCTGAAAGAATAATTGCAACCGAAGCGTCGGGAATGTTGACGCCTTCATTTAAAACTTTTGAAGTCGCCAAAGCCAGAACATCGCCGTTATTAAAAGCGTCGAGCCAGAATTTGCGCTCTTTGACGTTGGTTTCGTGCGTGATCGCGGGAATCAGATAATCGTTCGAGATGCGGTAAACCATCTCGTTTTCGGCGGTGAAGATCAAGACTTTGTCTTTTCGATGACGAATCAAGAGATCTTCCAAAACCTGAATTTTCGATTCCGTGCCGAGCGCGATCTTTTTATAATTGCGATAGGCTTTCATCGCGCGGCGACCGTCTTCCGAGCGGGCACTTTGCATAATAAACATTCGCCAGCCTTCCTGTCCGTAAGGGAGATTTTTAGCGCGGCGAAAATCGGTGTAAATTGCGCGTTCGCGTGTGTAAGATTCGCGTTCTTCATCCGACAGATCAACCTCGATTCGTTCGATCGTGTAATCTGCCAGAAATTCACCGGCGAGTTCCTGCGCTTCGAGCCGATAGACGAATTTTCCGATCAGGTTTTCGAGAAAATCTTCGCCGCCATCGGCGCGTTCGGGCGTCGCGGTCAAGCCCAATCGGAACGGCGCGATCGCAAATTCCGCCGCGTATTTGTAGCCTTCGCCGGGGAGATGATGCGCTTCGTCAAAAATTATCAAACCAAACGATGCGCCCAATCTTTCCTGATGCCGAAATGCCGAGGCGTAGGTCGTCACGGTGATCGCGCCGATCTCGTAAAAACCGCCGCCGATCAGACCGATTTCGGCGTTAAAGGTCGAGATCAGCAAGTCATACCATTGATTCATCAGATCGAGCGTCGGCACAACAACCAAAGTTTGCCGCGCACACATCTCAATTGCCATCGTCGCAACGTGCGTTTTGCCCGCGCCGGTCGGCAGGACGATCGTTCCGCAACGCTCGTTTGCCCGCCACGCTTCGATCGAAGAAGTTTGATAATGTCGAGGTTCAACGTGAATTTTTTGTTTGAAATCGAATTTCGCGTAAGCCTTTGCTTCGTCTTCGTAAGGCGTTTTGGTGCGGATAAATTCCTTGATGATCTCGCGGTAAAGATAGGCGGGCGCACGAAACTGTTTGGTGCGCGTGTCCCAGACAAAGGCTTTCGGAGGCACGACGCTTTCGTCCGCGCCTTCTAGGATTAGTGTGCCTGAATCGAATTTGAGTTTTAACATAATTTTTTAACGCAAAGACGCAAAGGCGCAAAGAGATTAAAAAAACTTTTGATCGAAGCCGTCAATAAAACCCATTTAAATCTTTGCGCCTTTGCGCCTTTGCACCTTTGCGTTTAATCACTTCCCGTATTTCGCCCGAATCTTCACCGCGCGTTCAATTCCGTCAGCATTCTCCAAAATCTTGAGCCGCAAATCCCTGTCCAAATTCGGATTGTCTGCCAAAAACTTATTGACGATTGCAAGCGCCTCTTCGCTGCGTTGTCCGCCGATGAACGCGCCGAGCCAGCCGTTGACGAAGAAGATTTTGCGATTTTTTTTCAGATTCGGCAGTTCGGCGAGTGCGGTTTCGAGATATTGCAAGGTCAAAGCCGAATGTTTCGGCGAATTGAACGGATTTAACGCTGCCTCGATCCAACTTTCGGAAATGTCTTTATTTTTGACGAAATCTTTGAAATATTTCGCTTTGTTTTCCGCCGTTCCGATTCCGGCGCGGGCGGCGTAAGCGTAGCGTTTGGCTTCGTCCGATGTTTCGGTTTTCTCTAAGTTTGCCAATAAATTCGGCGCGTCCTTATCGCCCATAATCAAAAGGCGCGTGACGATGTCGAATTTGTCTTTGGTCTTTAATTGAAAGACGGCGACCTTTGATTTGCCCGCTAAAATGTCTTTGAGAATCTGCGCCGCTTTTGCGCTCGACGCGAGATTGAGAAAAGCGCGGTAAAACGTGATGCGTTGTCCGGGCGTTTTGGCGTTGGCGATGCGTTCGATCAAGAGAGATTCGAGGCGCGAATTGAGGTCAGAACCATCTGCGGTAGCGGATGGGTTCTTCGATTTCGGATTTTGGATTTTGGATTGCGGATTTGTCTTTTGTGCAGAATTTAATCCGAAATCAGCATTCTGCATTCCCAAATCGCTTGACCCACCCGCTACCGCAGGTGGTTCTGACAAATAGTAGTTCATCGCCGTCGAGACTCTGCCCAAAAGCATCTGAATCGTGCTTTCGTCCGATTCGCCAATGTTTGTAGTTCCGTCTTTAGACGGCTCTTCGCTGACGTTTCGAGATTCGTTTTTACTTGAATTCGTTTCCGCGTCTTTCCGCCTCAAGGCGGGACTACGAGCGAAGTTTTTGATGACGAGTTCGACATAATCCTTCGGATCTAGTTCGCCTTCCCTGACCGAATCCCACAACGCGCCCCACATCATCGTCCGCAAAAAATCATCTTTTTCCGTCTGGATATTCTGCAAAACATAATCGCGGCTTTTCGCGTCAAGCAGAAAGATGCCGTAGCCGTAATCTTGGTAGTTTGGGAAGACAAATTGTGGTGGATTAAAGTCTTGATAAGCGGTAAAAGAAGTTGTATTTTTACTTTTCGAATACTCGTCATAATCACCGATCTTTAACTTGCTAATTGATCTTTTACCTTTGAAATCAGTAATTAAAACATTGACGGACATTTGCCAATAATCATTTTCTACAATACTTCCTGTCTGATTAAGTTCATATAATACGGCATATCCATCCATCGCATTGCATTTCATCGACCTAACATCGCAAGCTTTTGTTTTAATAATCGGCAATCCGCGCTGTTTCACCCAAACATTCGCCCAATCTTTCAAATCCTGCTTGCTTGCCGTTTCAAATTCCTTGACCAGATCCGTCCATTCGGCATTCTTAAACTCGTGTTTTTTCAAAAATGCGCGCACCGCAATTTGAAATTTATCTTCGCCCAAATAAAACTCGGCTTGTTTCAAAAACGATGGTGCTTTGCGATAGACGATGTTGCCGTAGGCGCTCTTTGCCGCGCTCAAATTCGCGATTTCCTGATAGATCGGCGTTGTTCCTTTGGTTGAGTCGGTGAGATAAGCGGCTTGTTTATTGCGCTCGTAAAAGATCTTCCACGCGTTGTATTCGGGCATCACTTTGGATAAGGTTTTATACGCCATAAACTCGGCAAAGCCTTCTTTGAGCCAGAGATCGTCAAACCATTTCATTGTGACGGTATCGCCGAACCATTGATGCGCGGCTTCGTGAAAGATGACGTTGGCGCGTGAAACATAATCGTTTTTGGTCGGTTCGGTCGGGAAAATGACGCTCGCTTCTCTTAAAAAGGTCGCGCCCGCGTGTTCCATTCCGCCGAACGGAAATTCGGGAATTAACACCAAATCATATTTCGGAAACGGGAATTTGTAATCGAAATAGCTTTCGAGAAATTTGATGCCTTCGCGGTTGAGTCGAAAGACTTCCAATGAGTGAGCTTTGAATTTTTCGGCTTGCGATTTGCGGATGTAAATTTTCATCGGTAGGTCAGAACCATCTGCGGTAGTGGGCGGTTGAAGTTTAGCATTTGAAGCGTTTGAATTTTTATTTGAGTTTTCAGATTGTCGAGTTAAACCATCCGCTACCGCAGATGGTTCTGACATTTCCGCAAAATCGCCCGCCGCAAACGCGAAAACGTAGGTGCTGATTGGTTTGGTTTCTTCAAAATTATGTGTCGTTCCGCAAAAAGAGCCTTGACGACAATCCTCATTGCTTCTTGAAAATATTTTGGTGTTTGAAATAGCTTTCCAATTGCTTTCTGTCTGTAATGAAAGTATAAATTTCGCCTTCAAATCCGGCTGGTCAAAGACAGGAAACGCCGTGCTTGCATCACTTGGCACGAACAGCGAATAGACATATTCCGCAGAATCTTCCTTGTCAACATAGCGCGTCAGCCCTGCGCCCGAAGTTTTGATCGGCGAAGCAAATTGAATTTTAATAACATTTTCGCCCGTTTTCAGATAACCGTTCGGAATGACAATATGCTCTTTGTTTTCCTGCGAACGAAAATCCATCGCGTCATTAATGCCGACGACATTTGCAAAGGGTTTGTCCTTATCATTCGTGAACTGCGTCGTCCGCCAATCGAGAACCAGCGGGCTTTTCGCGCCTTCGTCAGTCAGATTAACGCGAATCTCGATTTCCCCGCGCATCAACGGCGCACCCTTTTCGAGCGTAATGTTCAATTTATAACGAACATCCGAATAATTCGCGGCGCGCCATTTTGCCAGAGTTTGCGAAACGCCCGGCTCGATCGGCGGAGTTTGCGCAAAAAAAGTTTCCGTCATCATAAGCATCAAAAAAAACAGGAATGTGATTGACTTCATATTGGTTTAATCTTACCGAATTTATAACGATTCAATTTGAGATGAACGCAAATATCAATTTTCAATTATTTTGTGAGTTTTATTTTCAAACACTAAGAACCAACGAAATAATTGATATTTGATAATTGATATTTGATAATTTTCTTCCTTTGCGTCCAATCCATTTTGACTCGATATTTATCTATCTTACCGCAAACTGCGCCGTTTGATTATGCTTGCAGATTGACCGCGATTGCAACGCCCTTTTGTTTTTCAGGTTTAGTTGCGAAAAGACAAAAAAAGGGCAGAGACCTTTCAAAACAGTCTCTGCCTAAGTTTTTGTCTTTCTGTCGTTAACAATTTTACAAATTGAAGTTAAAACTCAAAAAACCCGTTGCTTTGACCGGCTGTCCGTCGCGCATAAATGGCTTGAACTTCCATTTTTTGACCGCGTCTTTGGCCGCGCCTTGCAACAAGCTCGGTCCTGTCAGATTCTGCACGGTCGCCACTTTGCCGTTTTCATCAATCAGCACTTCGAGCCGCACAATGCCCGTTTGACGCAGAGTTCGCGCTGTCTGCGGATAAACCGGATTGGTTCTTGTCACTGCGTATTCAAGCAAAGAACCGACACTGAGCGGCGAATCCGAATTCACATTTTCGGTTTTCGCCGTGGTGTCGTCAGTCTGGTTATTTGCGTCTTTGTTCTCGTCCGATTTATTGACAAGCCGGTCACGTTTTGGTTTTGTCTGGTCGTCAGTTTTCGGCGTTTCGTCTGTTTTCTTTACCTCGTCATTTTTCGGCTGTTCGTTCGTGATAACGGGTTTGTCCGTCTTTTCATTCTTCGCCGTCAAATCCGGGTTCGGTTTTGAATCTTTAACCGGCTTAAAAACGGGAACGGTTTCATCTGTTTTGGTCGGAACGGGTAAAGTGTTGGTCGGGTTGTTTGTCGCGACCGTGTTGTTTGGAACGGTCGGCATTTCGGTCGTCGGCTCATTGACGGCGTTAAGAATTGTGCTGCGCGAATTAGCCAGCATCTCGCGCGAATCGGCAATTTCGTCTTTCCAACGCTTGGCATCGAAATCATCCCGCGCCAACAGGCTTCGCGCACCGGTCGTGCCTTCCAAAAGCGCAAACGCACCGGAAGTTTGTTTTGGGTCTTTGCCCAAGGTCTTTGATTGCTCGATCACTTTTTCGAGCGTTTCGCGCATTTTTTCGAGATCGGTCACGGCTTCGGGCGGCAGATTGCGGTCTGAAACCGATAAACCCAACGCCTTGTAGCGATCTGATTGATTGCGCGCGCCTTTGATAACCTGTCCGGCGGACGCGTAATAATTCGCCGCCGCATTCGGCTTGTTTGCTTTGATGTCGCTGAAAAGTGTGGCGAGAAAATCCTGAGCGCGTTTGTAATCGCCCTGTTCGAGAAAACAATTGACAAGCAGCACATTCAAAACGCTATGAACGGTTTGGTCACTCGTTTCACGGCGAATGTTTTCGAGCTCGTAGATCGCGGCGTTATAATTTTTGACCGCGATAAAGGCTTTTGCCTTTGAAATTCTCCCGCGCATCACGTCGCCCGAGGTTGGGGCAGTCTGCGCGTTGAGAATGATAAAACTAAATACTACTAAAATTAATGAAGCGAATAACCTTCTGACGTTTAGCGGCATTTTCAGTCCTCCTTTATTTATGACTTAAATTTTCCGTAAAGGTCAAGCGAACAACATACCTATGAAGGCTCACTTGTGCGACCCAATAAAATTTCAAAACCTATTACAAAAAATCAAATTTCAAGCTGATTACAACTTGTTTTAATCGCCTGATAGACTATTGATGATTTTCTGTCGGTAGAGGTTTGCGTCTTTCTTTATAACATTTTCGTTCAGCGTGAGCAAGCGTTTATCGCGCATTACGATTTTTCCGTTGATAATAACCGTTTGCACGTCTTCGGCTTTGGTCGCATAAACGAGCGTTGAATAGACATTATAAGAGGGTGTTTGGTTAAGACTTTCAAACCCCGCAATGACAATATCGGCGCGTTTTCCGGTTTCGAGCGAGCCGATCAGATTTTCCAGATGAAGGGCGCGCGCCCCACCGATCGTGCCCATCATAAAGGCTTCTTCGGCGGAAACGACCTTCGGATCTTTTGAGAAAACCTTGTGCAGTTTTGCCGCCGTATCCATCTCTTCCCAAAGACTCAGATCGTTGTTCGATGCCGCGCCGTCCGTTCCCAAACCGAGGCGCAGATTCATTTTCAGCATCATCGGCACGGGCGCAACTCCGGCGGCGAGCTTCATATTCGACTGCGGATTATGGGCTATACCGACACCGCGCATTTTCAAAATGCCGAGCTCCGCTTCGTTTGCCTGAATGACGTGCGCGGCAATCACTTTGTCGCTTAAAAACCCGATCTTTTCGACATATTCTATGGGTCGCAGTCCTTTGTGATTTTGCTGGATAAAAGCAGTTTCGGTTTCGGCTTCCGCGAGATGAATGACGAGCGGCGCGTTCAATTTATCGGATAGAGCGCGGGTTTGTAAAAGATGTTCCTTTGAAACGGTGTAAGGCGCGTGGGGCGCAATTGCCGGAATGACGAGCGAGTTGCCCTGCCATTTTTTGACGAATTTTTCGGTATAAACAAGCGCATCATCGAACGTTTTGTTGTCCGGCGCGGGAAAATCAATCAGTGTTTCGCCAAGGACGGCGCGCACGCCGGCTTTTGAAGTTTCGTCGGCGATCACGTCCTCAAAATAATACATATCGCAAAAGGTCGTCGTTCCGCCGCGAATAAATTCCGCCAGTCCAAGACGCGTTCCGGCGCGGACAAATGCTTCATTGACGTTTTTCGCTTCTGCCGGAAAAATGTATTTCGTGAGCCATTCCTGTAAATCCAGATCGTCGGCAATGCCTCGATAAAGACTCATCGGAACGTGCGTGTGTGTATTGATTAATCCCGGAATAACGACCTTGCCGTTAGCGTTGATGGTCTGTTTGGCGCGGTATGATTTTGCAATATCGGAGCTTTTCCCGACGGCGACAATTTCACCGTTTTTAACGGCAATCGCGCCGTTTTCGATCACGTCACGGGCAGCGTTCATCGTCACGACCGTTCCGCCGACAATCAGCAAATCCACAATTTGATTTGATTTAGACAAATTTTTGTTGGTTTGGGCAAAAAGCGATTGTGGGAAGATCAAAAGAAATGCAATTAAAACGATTAGATAAATTTTCAACTTTTCCATAGTTGAATTTACTACAAATTTGTATCAAAAAGCAACTGATTCACAAAATATGCGAAATAGTTTAGAATCATTACGAGGTAAAAACTATGTCGGCAGTTCTCGAAATTTCTTCTCAAACCCACTCTACAATTGGTAATTTCAATGGTCAACCTCTCAAACTGCGTCAAATTACGGTTGAAGAATATGATTTGATGATTGAAAGCGGTGTTTTTGACGAAAACGACCATATCGAATTATTAAACGGAGTGATAATTGAAAAAATGCCCAAAGGAACAAAACATTCTGCGGCAACAGACCGTATTGTCAGAGTTTTTTACCGTCATTTCGGAGATGATGTTTTTATCAGAAATCAAAACCCGATTTGGCTGGATGAATTTTCCGAACCTGAACCCGACATTGTTTTGGCAGTTCCGAAAGAAGACGAATATGAAAATTCTCATCCAACAACTGATGAAATTTACTTGATTTTAGAAGTATCCGATTCGACTTTGGGTTATGACCGAAATACGAAAGGTACGGCATATGCAAACGCGGGAATTCGTCAATATCTTTTATTAAATGTGAAGGAAAAAACAATTGAAGACTACCGCGAGCCAAGCGCAGACGGATTTCAATCGAAAAAAACTTATCGTATCGGACAAAATTTCAACCTAGTGGTGCTTAGCGGAAATTTCCCAACAGAGAGAATCTGTGTGATATTTCAATCGAACGATAGCAAAGCTATTTAATTATGGACATTTACAGGTCGTCTTTTAACAATCAAATAACAATCAAAAGTGCGGGATTATTT
>JANPDZ010000383.1:0-2728 GCA_031431735.1 Acidobacteriota bacterium
CATCGTAGGTATAGGTTTGCTCGAATGGATTTGTCAGCCCGTTAAAGCTGATCTTTTGACTTCTGAGTGAGCCGTTGTTCTGCGTGTTCGTGCCGTAATCGTATTCCAATTTGAGCAAACTCTTATCATTTGCCGACGAGCCTAACCCGATTTCCGTTACTTGCAAGCGATTATTGTAAGCAGTCGTTTCCCACTTGCCATTTCCTAGACGTAATCTTTCAATCGCACCCGCCGAGTTGTAGCTGATGCCGTTGACATAGAGCCGATTTTGCGTCCCGACCGTTCCCCAAATGCTCGACACGTCGCCGTCTTGATTGTAATCCATCTTGACCGTTCTGCCTGATGGATAGGTTTCTGTCAGTAATTTTCCATATGCGTCGTATTCATAACTCGTTTGGTAAGTTTGTCCATCGGTGATTTGCTGATGCGTCAACAATCTGCCCACGTTGTCAAAACTCGTTTAGCGCGTTTCCGAAACGCTCGAACTAACCCGTGTCGTTCTCCCTTTCGAGAAATTCGGGAAATAAAGTTAAAATTCTATTTTAAATAGATTTTCATCTCCTTTTATTATACCAAATGATTGATTAGTATATATTTCATACAAATCCTCGGTTAAATTAGCCTGAATTTCTTTCCAAGAATTACCGCTATCTTCCGTCAATATAAACGCACCTTTTTCCCCTACTGCAAATCCAATTTTACTATTTACAAAACTAATCGAATTCCAACTTATTGATTCAAGGTTTTTAGGGAATATGATGGGACGTTGCCAAGTAAATCCTTTATCCAAAGAAAATAAGAAGCTGCCATCGCGTCCGACTGCCCATACCCGTGAATTAAAATCTAATAATACATTATTTGTTCTGTAGTTATATGATTCGATTCTTTTCCACGATTTTCCCGCATCATCAGTCCGAATCAAATAATTTTCGTTTAGGATTGCTAAAGCTGTGTGTTCCGATACTGCCAAAATTGCAAAAGGATTTGACTGCTTACTATTTTCGTAACACCTAACCCAAGTTTCCCCGCCATCTGTAGTAAGGAAAATTTGACTAGAGACTTCCCCTTCAATGTTATTTCTTCCCGTGAGAAATCCGGTTTTCAAATCATAAAAGCTGATAGTGGAAGTGCTTAAATATGCTCCCAAGAATATTTTTTTCCAATTTTGACCTCCATCAGTAGTTTTAAACACATTCATGCTTCCAACAATCCAACCGTTCTGATTGTCTTTAAAAAAGATGCTTGTCGGCATAGTGAAATCGGTAGTGAATAAATCTGTTTCCCAAGTAGTTCCTCTGTCAGATGATGCCCTCATTCTTCTTGGGTTTTCGCCATCATAGCCGACGCCCAGTATCTTGCCATTTTCCAAAAGAGCCAATCCCTGAAATGAAAATTTCCCGGTTTCAAAAGTCGGTGCAATGCGAACAGGAATAATCTTTTGCGATAGTTCTTTTGGCGATGTGTTCTTTTGAGGATATTTATTTCCAGATTTTGTCCAAAATAAATTATATCCACATCCCGACAAAAGAAATAAAACAAACCCTAACATCAAAAATAATTTTATAGAATTCATAAATACCTCATTTTAACGACAGCCTGATAAGCAAACTCTTCTTGTCTTTTTATCATCTTGAATTGCGCCATAATATGTTTTTACATCTTTTGAATAATTATTTTGTGTAAAACTTACACCTTCTCCTCCAAAAGCCTTGATATTATTGCCCAAGTCTATAAAAACCTTCAAAGATCCTCTAATATTATAACTTTGGTTTTCCATTCCGGCTTTTGCTCTAGGCGGACATTTCAGACACGCCGCCGATAACTGTAAAGGATTTACTTGTGGTAATTTCCACGGAAGGGGAACGCCATTTCTGTCCTTGTTAGTCTCTGTTACAGAACCCGTTCCAAGTTTTGTTTCCTTTATTCCGATAGCAATCGCCGTTCTTGGATCAACGCCCATATCAGACGCTTCGCCAACAATTGCTTTTGTAACTTGTTTCATTACAGTAAGCTGGGCATCTGTATAACCTACAGCATTTGAAGTTGAAACTGTTACAAATGGTCCTTCAAATTTGTTTAGAACACCTGCCTTTACAACTTCACCTCCTTGTCCGTCCTCTTCATAATATAATCGCGTTGTTATGGTAACCGTAAGATCAACACTCAAGTTTCCATCAACAACGCTTGATTTTAATGTTCTACTCGTCTCGTCATAACCTGTTTCATTGACGATAGTTCCCGCATTTTGTTCTGCAGATGGTGCAGGCGAATCAGCTTGTTCGGCTATCTGTTTTTGCGGTCCCTCGTATCCACGCCCATCCGTACTGTCAAATACCGTTCCGCCATCAAAACCATAGCTATGCCCACAAAACTGTCCACAGGCTGAACCGGAATTTACTGAAATCAAGCCAAGCGGGTCAGTGAATTTATATGGTGAATTCAAAACATAACTGTAACGGTTAAACGTCTGCGGATTCTTCACATTTGCCGATGCCGTCAATGGATCAACACTTGTATATCTACCGTGTTTCGAGTTGTAATATCTTGCTTGGGCAAAGTCTAATCCTGATTCGTCATCTTTTTCGTAACCTGTGTAACCTTTCCGCGTCTCGCTTTGATTGTCGTAGTTTATTGCCGAAGTTCTCTGCGTGGTGTAGGTTTCCTCACCGAACGCCATATAGTCTTTGCGGGTTGTGACTGCGCCGAGTTGGTTGGTGATGACTCTTGG
>JANPDZ010000384.1:0-13164 GCA_031431735.1 Acidobacteriota bacterium
ATAAAGGAAAATGAACCAAGAACTAATTTTCAAAGAACTACAAGTTAAAAATTACTTGCTAAATTGGCGAGAAAGTAGAAATGTGTCTAGTTTTGACTTGACACCGAAGCCGTCTTTATAGATGCGCTCCAGTCGCTAAAAGCTCTAACTGAAGCCTTACCACCAAACTCAAACACATAATACGCCAACACCTTTACCGGTTTTTTGGTAAAGGCAGTGCGAGCAATTGTTCCTGATAAACGAAATAGAGCTTGTTTTCCTTTTCGTCAACCCACATTGCCATACTGTCGAAAATGATTTGTGGAATTTTCAGCAAAGATTTGAATTTAAGCGTCTTAGCATTGTAAATACCAAACTCGGTGGTATTACTGACGCGTTCGGGCACAGCCGTCCAAAATTCATCAGCACTTGCCGCAAGCGGCTGCAAAGGACGAAAAGTTTGCTGCATCAGCGGACGCGCTTCGCCTCTCAACGGTTGGGCAAGACCGGTGTCCGGATCGAGCAAAAAGAAGACGCCTTCGCGTTCGGCGATATCAGCTTCGCTTTCGCCGTAGCCGCTGAAAATCAAAACTTTGTTCAGCGCAGGCAGAAACGCAACGGTTTCCATTGATTCGTAATCGGATTCGATTTTGACCTTAAATTCCTTGTTCGTTGCGAGATTGATGCGAACGAGCGAACTTGAATAATAATCGCCCTCGCCGTCGCCTTCATCGCCCGCGTATTTTGTCGCAATTACCCAACGACCGTTCGGAGTAACGATCGAATTGTGATAATAACCGCTACGGATTTTTGTAAATTGTCCGCGGCTGATCTTATACAAGCCTTCATTGTCGGTGCGAATTTCGACGGTTGCCGTGCGTGCTTTCCATTGCTGTTGGTTTGGCTGAACAATGAAACTGTCGGTTAAAGGAATAAATTCGACAAAAGGCGGCTGGACGGTTGTTTCGAGAAGATTTGTCTTGTCGAATTTATACCACGCATAACTTGCATATTCCTTTTGCCGCGCCAGTTTTTCATTTTGCCTTTCGATTTTTGCCAACTCGGCAGAAGTTTTCTCGGTCTCTTCTTCAGATTCTTCATCAATCTCTTCGCGCGGGCTTTCCGTTTCTTCGACTTCTTTTTCGGTTTGTTTGCGAAGCGTCGCATCATCAACCAGCACGCGGAAATCTTCGCCGTCTTTCCAGATCGTTTGCGCCTTTAATTTATCGTCGGCAAGCAACACTTCTAAACCGGCGATGTCTTTTTCGAGATAATAATGAATTTGCATCGGCTGGCGACGCATCTCGCCAAAAACGTTTTCGAGTTCGACGAAAAATGGCGGCGTTGAATCGGCTTTGACAAAAACGCGCCGACCGCCGTTTCTTCCGATCATCAAAAGCTCTTTGTCTTCACAACTTTGGCAATTTGACAAAAACGGCGGCAGTTCGTCAACTCTCTGCGAAAGGAGGAAATTTTTCAAACCCTCAAATTCTTCGGGCTCCAAAGTTCTTTCCCGATACCGCGACGGATCATCTTCCAAACTGAAAACCGCGCGGTCTTTATAAATTCTGACAAAATTTTTGTTGTAGGAATAGATGCCGAGAAGTTCCTGATTTTCCTTGACTTCTTTTTGAAGCTTTTTCTCTGTTTGGGCCAACTCAGCGGTTGAATAACCGTAAAAATAGTAAGGCGGAAGCGATTGAAACGAACTGTCAACGCTCACAAAAAGGTCGCGCACAAACGAGAAATCAGACGGCACGGCTCCACTGTTTTCATCCGTAAAGGAAACTCGCGCCCCGAGAACTCTGGCTTCGTTCGGATGCCGCAACAGAACTATCTGACGTGCTTCGGGCGAATCTTCCGATTCCAAATAGCGTTCGGCCGCAGTTTGCAGAAGTTTGTTCGGGTTTTGCAGATTGACCGCCACTTTTTGAACTGGAAGTGCTGCCCGAATGAGCCGCGCACAACCGAGCATCGCCGTTTTTGCTTCCACGTTATCGCCGTCGAGAATCGCATCGAAATCGGTGACTTCTTCGAGCAGACACGCTGAAATTCCGAGCGCGGTCGAACTTCCGAGCCGAATGTCGGTCACGTCATTCAACTGTTTTTCGCGCAGCTCTTTGCGGATGATCAGCAGTTTGACGATGCCGTCGAGCGTCGGTTTACCGTTTTTCAAATCCCGGAGTCTCAGCGAATTGATCGCCGCGCCTTTCCAGTTTTGAACGATCTGCCGCAAAGCCGACGCAAGCGGAGGATTTTTCTTGTCGTGAAAATTGATGCGGTCAATCACCGCCTTGACCAATTCTTCGCTGACATCTTCGATATTGGCAAGCTGCGAACCCAACATCATCTTTAGTTCATTAGGATTAATCACCGCGCCATTTCGTGACAGCGTGGTTACCTCGGACATAACCGGCGAATTGAACGCCGCATTTGCGGAATTTGATAGTTGCTGCTGATTGACGACTTTGGCAAACTCTTCGAGCGAGTCAATTTGTTCGGGGATCGTGAACCCGTTTGAGACGATCAAAGCCCGCACGACATTCGGACGTTCCCACTGTTCAACCAATGGCAAAACCTGCCGCAGAGGCGCAACGGCGAGTGAACTTTTTTGTTTTTCCAAAGCCATGATCGCCGCGCTCCGAAACGGATAAGTATCAACCGTCGTGCGGCTCACTGAAACATTTGACGCCGGGCGATTGGCCGGCATTTTATTATCCGGCAAATTCGCATTTGGCGAAACTTCGACCTCGACTCTTTCTTTTTCGTTGAGCATCGCGATCAAGCCGGGAACGCTTTCAGGTATCTCGTAATTACGCAGTGCCAAAACTAATTTCGATCGTTCACTGCCGGATTCCTTTGCCCATTTCGGGTTTTCGAGCCACGGCAGAAGCGCGCGGACGATTCCGGCACCTTTAATATCGTCAAGCAGTGTTGCCAGATTTTTAACCGCCGCACTGCGAATCGTCGGATTACTATTTCCGGCGAGTTCGATCATTTTTTCGACGTATTTGTCTGACGGCGAATGGTTGAGAAGCGTTGTCAAACCCGTATAGACCTGTCCGTTGACTTTGAGTTCATAGAGAGTTTCGTCTTCGAGCAGCGTATAATACCAATCGTCGCGTCCCTCGTAATCACCCGATTCGACGAGTGCGTCCATCGCCAGATCGCGGTTGCCGGGCTGTAGAGATTTATTTTCGACCGTGTCCTGTAATTCTCTGCGGTATGTCGAAATGTTGAGTGAGTCGCCCGTTGCCAGCGCGTGCTGATAAAATGCCCAACGCGCCAGAGTTTGCGAAACCGGCTGATTCGAACTGTTCAGCATTCTTTCCAGTAAAGGCTTGGCGCGGTCCCAATCAACGCGTGCGAGCGCGAGAACTTCGTCCTGATTGGTCACATATTCTTTGGTATCCGCCGCCTGATTGGCAAGTGCGGCAAGTTCGTCTGCAAAATAGCTGCTGTGATAGGTCAGCCATTTTTTAACTTCCGCCCGCCACGAAGCGTCAAAACCACGCTTTGAAACTTCATCGTCATAAAGACGTTTGATAAAATCCGCCGTTTCCTTGCCTTCGGGCAACACGCGGAACATTTCAGACAACGATTCGGGTTTTTTCTCGATTTCCTTCATTAAACGGTCGAGCGATTTTTCGGACGGTTTGATGGTGTAGGCAAATTTCGGGTCAAATTGGTTTTGAAATTTCCAATAGGCAAGCAGATCTTCAATCGGCGCGTTGTCTTTCGGCGGATTTTTTTTATCGTAAAATTTCTCGTCGCGTTCGCCTTGAGCGATCGGAAAAAGCGGATTCGGCGGCGGCGGCGCGGGCAGGTTCAACAAATTAGCCAAAACATTGTCTTGCGCACCTGCCGAAGGCATAAAGAAAAACAGCCCAACAATTAAAAGTGCAACGCACAGAACCACAGCGGAAAGGAATCTTTTCATATAAAACTTTGACCTCTGAATCTATCTGAATAGATAACCTATTTATAACGAAAAAGCAACACTTTTTTGCGTTGATTGGTTGAGTATTTTATTAAACAGAGCTTTGCTGTAATTATTCGGTTTATTATTATCGCTAAATGACAAGAAAACTCTCGAAAAAGACTAATAAAAATTTAGAATGCCTTCGTTTGATTTCGCCCGTTTTGCGATGCCTTAAAATTGTTTGTGGTCAAAGATATTCCGGTTGAAAAGTTAAAGGATTTGGAAGCGATTCTCGATGATTTGCGTTTAAAATAAAAAATCGCGGAAACGACTGATAAAATCATTCCCGCGATTTAATTTATTTGACTCAAACCGAATTAGGCTTTGGCTTCTTCCGCTTTGGCTTTCTTCTCGCGTTTGATGCCGCCGATTTGGACGAGACTTTCGCCCTTGATGCTGTTTTTCTCTAAAACCATCTGTTGATAGAGTTTCTTCATCATCTGCATTTCTTCAGCGGCTGTTTTCGGTCCTTCCATTTCCGGTTTGTTCGGACGCGAAAGGTCAACTTGATTAAGGTTGAGATTATGTGTCGCATCTTCGAGCGAAACTTCTTTACCTTTCGCGAAAACCTCGTGACGACCGTGTTCTTTATACCATTGGGCAACTGTCGCATTTTGATGCATGTGCTCGATGATGTTTCTCCAACCGATGCCCGTATTATACGCGCAGAACGAAATTTCGCCCTCTTGTGTGCCGTAGGGAATGATGCACATTTCGGTGCGTCGGAAATCGTAGTTGAAAAGGTCTTGGAACCACATTCCCGCGATAAACAGGAAGTTCCACGGGTCTTGACGACGTTTCTCGATGTCTTCGATCGTCCGCGTTCCGTCAACCTTACCGTAATCTTTTCCGCTTAAACCGAATGATTTATCGAATTTCTTCAAGATTCCGCCGAGCGTTAAACTCTTCGGTGCGCCATATGGATTGTAGTTTTTGAGAAGCGCGAGGCCCATCATAATATTTGAAAACCATTTACCGCGATTCGTGTCGGTAATGTGTTTCATATCCGTGACCAATCCCTGTATGCTCAGGAATTGCGGAACCGGCGCCATTTCTTTCGTTTCTTTGTTGACCATCACCGCCGTTCCGACACCGCAATTCGGGTGGCATCCGCAGGAAACTTGTCCCCATTCGGCATCAGGTCCGTGAACGACATCCGCAAAATCGGCAAACGCGCCCATCAATGAAAGCGGGAACCAATCGCGCGTCGGTTCGGTAATTCCAACCTGTTTTTGCACGTCAATCGCCAAATGCGACAGCGTATAGCGTTGTTGCAGACGGCGTTGTTCGGTAATATGTTCGTCGCGTCCGGTGAAACTCACGGGTTGAAACGCGATAAACGAGATCTTCTTCGGATTTTCCAAAGCGAAACGAATGATCGTTCCGACCTGATCGTTGTTGACGCCGTTGACCAGCGTCGTCACCAAGATAATATCAACACCGGCTTCGTGCAGGTTGTTGATGGCGCGAAGTTTGACATCGAATAAATTGCCGATCTGTCGGTGCGAGTTGGCATCGTTGCCGATTCCGTCAAATTGCAGATAAACGAAACGCAAACCGGCTTCGGCGGCTTCGCGGCAAAATTCTTTTGATTTGGCAAATTCAATTCCGTTGGTCGCGGCCTGCACCGAGTTATAACCGACTTTTCGCGCATAACGAACCGCTTCAAGGAAATAAGGCGAAAGCGTCGGTTCACCGCCTGAATATTGAACCGACATCTGCCGACGCGGTTTGATCTGGATCGCATTGTCGAGAATTTCGGCAACATCTTCCATCGAGAGTTCGTGAACGAAACCGACCTGGTTCGCATCCATAAAACAAGGGTCGCACATCATATTGCAACGATTCGTCAAATCAACCGTTAAAACTGCGCCGCGTCCGTATTTGATCGTTGCCGAACCGTGATTATGAAGTTTTTCGTCATTGTGCGATTGCATATCGCGTCCCGGAAAGAGCGTTTCGATATGTTTCAGAAATTCCGAATCAATTGCCATCAGATCTTCAAAATGTCCGTGTTCGGGACAATCTTTAATCATCCAGACTTCACCGTCACGTTCGATGATCTGGGCTTTGATTTCGCCGACCTTTTCATTAACCAAGGTCGAAACGTCGCGTTTGCCGCTTAAGATCTCTTCGCGTGCCTCAATGACACAGTTTGGACAAAGCGAATCAGTGGTGCGCGGGAAACCGAGCGTCGGCTTTGATTTCTCCCAAGACTTCAAAATCGGCTTGTCTGCCCATTTCGGCGTGAATGACGGATTCGGTTTGTATTGGTTGACAGACTTAATGGCGTTAAATAAACCGCCGGCAATGTATGTCAATCCTTTCTCAAAATGTTTTACGGTTCTCATAAATAATATATTCTCCAAATAATTACTTCTTTATTAGATTTTGAAATAAATGTTAAGCAATGAATTTTGTTTATTGGATGATGCTGTTTCTTTTAAAGCTATCGCGCTATACAAGCAAAAAGTGTGCCTTTCAATAAAATAGCAGTAAAGTGTTTAGTTCATTATAGATAAAGCATAGTAACGATTTGCGGGTTTGTTAAAAGATTTGTATCATAATGCAACAGCTCTCGGTCAGATTGAATTGTAAAGCGATTTTGACACAGAAGATTATTAGTTGTAGAATGTTATTTATCAATTTGAACAATTGTTTTTGGTAGGATGATTTAAACTTTTGCTTAAAAGTTTTTCACAGGTGTTGAAAACTATAGGGCTTTAAAAGCTTGAAAAAGATAATATATTTGAGCAATTACAATCAAAAAGCATTATTTGCGGAATTTTGTTCACCTGTTGTTCGCTTTTAAGCACTTAATTTAACTCTTACTTGAGGAAACAATTATAAACTGTTGAAAATACATAGATTAACTGTGCTAGAGCCGTCTTTACACAAAATTTTTATTATGCTAAATTTTGTTTCACCTTCAAAGGAAATTAAGGTTTCAATACAGTCAATCTAAACAAGCTTTATCAACAGCAATCTTGTTGAGTAATTAAGAAGAGAGAAGTAAAAAGGTCAGTTTTGAAGATATTTTACTTAAATTGTAATTATGTCGATACGCTTTGGAACCTCCGGTTGGAGAGCAATAATCGCCGATGATTTCACATATAAAAATGTTGAACTTGTGACCGAAGCGATTTGCAGCTATTTGAAAAATAATTTTAGCGAGCAATTGCAAACATTGATTGTCGGACATGATTCGCGATTTATGGGCGAAAAATTCGCATCCGTTGCGGCCGAAATTGCCAAACGAAAAGGTTTTCGCGTTTTGCTTTGCAATCATCCGACACCGACACCGACGATTTCACACGCGATCATTAACAAACGAGCGGTTGGCGGAATAAATTTTACAGCTTCGCATAATCCGCCGGAATATCAGGGAATAAAGTTTTCGACCGCTGACGGCGCACCGGCTTTACCGGAAATAACGAAGCAGATCGAAGATTTGATTGAAAACAAACCGAATTTGGCAGATGCGAACGGTGGTTCGATTGAAGAATTTGATGCGCGTCCCGAATATCTGGACGATTTGAAAACTAAAATACGTTTTGCTGACATTGCCAAAGCGAAAGGCTGTTTTGCCTACGACCCGCTGTGGGGAACCGGTCGCGGTTATTTGGATAAAATTCTGCGCGATTATGGATTGGAAGTTGAAACGCTTCACGATTGGCGCGACGTTACGTTTGGCGGGAAATCTCCCGAACCGAGCGAGAAACAAGTCGGCGAACTCGTTGAAGCGGTTAAATCGAAAGGTTTGACGCTTGGTTTAGCTACGGACGGCGACGGCGACCGATTCGGAATTATTGATTCGAACGGCGAGTTTATACAGCCGAATCATTTGATCGCTATCTTGACAGATTATTTAGCCGAGTCGCGTGGTTGGACACTGGGCGTGGCAAGGAGTGTTGCGACATCGCATTTGGTTGACAGAGTTGCCAAAGAAAGAGGCTTAAAGTTGTACGAAACGCCGGTCGGATTTAAGTTTATCGGCGAATTGATAAATAAAGACGAGATAATTCTTGGTGGTGAAGAATCCGCCGGTCTTTCGATACGCGGACACTTTCCCGAAAAAGATGGAATTATCGCGTGTCTTTTAGCGGTCGAAGCGGTTACGGTCAGAGGAAAAAGTTTAACCGCGCAGTTGAACGAACTTTATGCCCGCGTTGGAAAGCTCGAATCGGGCAGGATCGGAGTTAAATTAAGCGCGGAAGTTACCGCTAAGTTAAAAGAGAAACTTTTACAAGAGCCGTCAGAAATCGGCGGACGCAAGATTGAAAACATAAATCGAATGGATGGCGTGAAATTCTTTTTCACAAACGGAAGCTGGATGTTGATGCGACCGTCGGGTACCGAGCCGATGGTCAGAATTTACGCCGAATCAGAAGACAAACAAGAATTGGAGGTGCTGCTTGAGCAAGGACGTCGCTACTTACTGGACTAATTCACAATCAATGACGATGCCGGCGCGAAATCGTATGAAAACAGCGAAACGCACTAAAAGTTCTACACCACACTGGTTTTTATTTGTTGTGGTTGTTTCGATGACATTTATGCTCTGTATGGCGATTAATTTTCGCGCAATTTCGGAAATGAACGCCGAAGCAGCAGAGAATATTCAGTTAAACACTGAATTTGAAAAATTATCGGGTGAGAATCTTGCTTTGCAAGAAGAAGTTCACAACCTGAAGAACGATTCACGGGCGATTGAGCGCGAGGCGCGAAAAATCGGTATGAATCGTCCGAATGAAAAGATTCTTGTGCCGGCGAATTGAACTTGAATTGCGGAGAAGTTTGATTCGTTAACACAGAGATAGCCCTGTCCATTGATCATCTGCCTTTTGCCTGTCCGCTCCGCATTGCCTACAGCTAAGCCATCCGCCTAAAATCGCGGCTTTGAGTCACCCGAAACTCGAAGCCGCACTTCCTTTTTTAAAGGGATGAGGGATGAGGGATGAGGGATGAATTCGGCATCAAATAAACCATTGCGTTTTAAACAATCGTGTCCGACAATTTACCATTTCCGGTTCATCATTTAACATTAATCTTAAATGAGCAGTTATCGTCTTTATTATTCGCCTTATTATTACGCTGACATTGGCGAAGGTCACGTTTTTCCGATTCGTAAGTTCGAATTGGTCAGAGATCTGTTGTTAAGAGAAGAAACCTTGCGCGATGACGAGATTTTTGAACCCGAGCCCGCATTAATTGAAGACTTGTTGCTTGTTCACACGGAAGATTACATTATGCGGCTCGTGAGCGGCGAGTTGACGGCGAAGGAAGTTCGCAAATTGGGCTTGCCGTGGTCACGATCTCTGGTCAGACGTTCGCTGCACGCCATTTCGGGCACGATCAACGCGGCGCGTTACGCGCTCGAAAGCGGCATCGCATCGAATCTCGCGGGCGGAACGCATCACGCATACCCTGATCGCGGCGAAGGTTTCTGCGTTTTAAATGATGTCGCGGTTGCGATCCGTGTTTTGCAGAGAGAAAAATTAGCGGAAAGATTTTTAATTGTTGATTGCGACGTTCATCAGGGCAACGGCACGGCTTTTATTTTCCGTGATTCGCCTGAAGTTTTTACATTTTCGATGCACGGCGCGAAAAATTATCCGCTTTTTAAGGAAACTTCAAGCCTCGACATTGAACTCGCCGACGGAACCGGCGACGTTGAGTTTCTGGAAACGCTCGAACAAGCATTGCCGCGCATTTTTCTGCATAACCCTGACGTGAGCTTCTATCTCGGCGGTGCCGATCCGTTTGAAAAAGACAAGCTCGGACGGCTTAATTTATCAATCGAAGGATTAAGGAAACGTGACGAAATTGTCTTGCATTTCGCCAAAGAACATCAAATGCCGATCGTCACCACAATGTCGGGCGGCTATGCCGTGGATATAAATGACACAGTTGAAATCCACGCCAACACGATTCGCGCCGTCAAAGAAGTGTTTTTTGAACGGGAATTGACGAAAGCGCAAAGCAAGGTTGTCAGTTAACCTGAGTCTTGAGTTGAAATCAAAAAAGAAATGGGACGCCGATGTTCGCCGATTTTGCGGAAAATCGGCGGATTGTTTAAATTAACTTTCCGCGAATTAATAAATATTTTCAACAAATCGGCGAAAATCCGTCAAATCCTCGGTTCGTCCGCGTCCAATTGTCTTTCTAATTTTCAACTCAAGACTCAGGTCGGGTTAGAGACGATGCTCGAAAAATGTCCGCGATTTAAGGCTTGGATTGAAACTTTGATTGAATTGATTAATCAATGATTTGCCTTTTCCTATCTTAATTCTTAATCTGTCATTTCGGACATTTCTTCGATAAAAGAAAAAAAGGTTATCTAAACAAATGAAAATAGTAGTAATCGGAAGCGGGTTTGGCGGACTTTCGGCGGCGATTCGTCTTCAAGCACAAGGTCATCACGTCACAATCGTCGAAAAACGAGACAAACTTGGCGGGCGAGCATATGTTTATGAGCAGGACGGGTTTAAATTCGACGGCGGACCGACGATCATTACCGCGCCGTGGCTGATTGACGAGCTATTTACGCTGGCGGGAAAAAATACGGGAGATTATGTCCGCCTTGTCAAACTTGATCCTTTCTATAACATTCGTTGGGAAGACGGCACGGTTTTTAATTACAATGATGACCGTGAAAATCTTTACGCGCAAATTGCCAAAATCGCTCCGCAAGAAATCGAAAGTTACAAAAAATTTGCGCGTAGTCTGAACGAGATCTATCGCGTCGGGTTTGAATTGATTGACAAACCTTTTACGACTGTTTGGGATATGGTCAAGGTTGTTCCCGAAATGATCAAACTGCGGTCGGACAGGTCGGTTTACAAATTCGCGTCAAAATATTTCAAAAACGAGAAACTGCGCGAAGCCTTTTCATTTCATCCGCTTCTGATCGGCGGAAATCCTTTTACTTCGACCTCGATTTACGCGATGATTCACGAACTCGAACAAAAATTCGGCGTCTGGTTTGCGATGGGCGGAACCGGCGCGCTGATCAAAGCCTTGGGCGATTTGTTTTTGGACATCGGCGGCGAGATCTTTACGGAAGCGGAAGTTGACGAAATCTCGATCAAAGAAGGCCGGGCAAACGGCGTCAAGATGAAAACCGGCGAATTTCTCGAAGCCGACACAGTTGTTTCAAACGCCGATGTCGCGTTCACATATTTAAATTTGGTTCCGAAAAAAAATCGCAAAAAATATACGGACGAGAAAGTCAAAAAGTTAAATTATTCGATGTCGCTGTTTGTCGTTTATTTCGGCACGAATCGCAAATACGAAAATATGGCGCATCACGAGATAATTATGTGTAATCGCTACCAAGGTCTTTTGGAAGATATTTTCGACCGTAAAATTCTCGCCGACGATTTTTCGCTCTATCTGCATCGCCCGACGGCGACTGACCCGTCGCTTGCGCCCGAAGGTTGTGATTGTTGGTATGTTCTCTCGCCCGTGCCGCATTTAGGCGGCAACATTGATTGGAAAACTCAGGCCGAGCCGTATAAGCAAAAGATTTACGAATATCTCGAAACGCATTTTATGCCTGATCTCAGAAAACACATCATTTCGGAAACACATATTGACCCGCTGCATTTTGAAGGAACTCTGAACAGCTATCTCGGTTCGGCGTTTTCGGTTGCGCCGACGCTGATGCAGTCGGCATACCTGCGTCCGCATAATTTGAGCGAAGACATTCCGAATCTATATTTCGTCGGTGCCGGAACGCATCCCGGCGCGGGAATGCCGGGCGTTATTTCGAGCGGAAAGATCGTCGGGAATATGATCGGCAAAGCCTCCTGATTTGGGATTTTAGATTTTGGATTTTGGATTGCTGATGAGATTGGAACATAATTATTGACATTGGCGTTTAGATTCAGGGAATCCAAAATCTAAAATCCGCAATCTAAAATCGTTATGTGGTATTGGACAAAAGTTTTATTTCTAGTGCTTGTCGGCGCGGTCGCTGTCTGGCTGGCCTATGAGTTTTTTACCTTTCCGAACATCTCGAAACTGCGCACGGAAAATCCGGCGACGAGTTCGATGATCGAGTTTCGTCTCACCGAACAGCAAAAAGAAGGCAAAGAACCTCACAAATATATGATTTGGCAGCCGATCGAGCAAATCTCGCCGAATCTGCAAAAAGCGGTTCTCGCGGGCGAAGATTCGCATTTTTTCGAGCATCACGGTTTTGATTGGGACGCGATCAACAAAGCCTGGGAAGAAGCGCAAAAAGAAGGCGAAAAAGAAGCCAAAGCAGAAGGCGATTATGATCCGAATGATTGGATACCGCCGATGCCGTCATTTAAGCGCGGCGCGTCAACAGTTACGCAGCAACTCGCCAAAAACCTTTATTTATCAGAAGAACGCTCGTTTTTCCGCAAAGGGCGCGAGGCCGCAATTACCTATTTTCTTGAAAGGCAATTAAATAAAAAGCGCATCCTGGAAATTTATCTAAACGTGATCGAATGGGGCGACGGAATTTACGGCGCAGAAGCCGCTTCGCGCACCTATTTCAAAAAGTCCGCCTCGCAACTCTTACCGCAGGAAGCCGCGTATCTTTCGGCAATGATTCCTTCGCCGCTCAATGTTTTCAATCCGATGAAGAATCCGAAACGCGTCGCTCGTCGCCAAAAAATTGTTCTCAAAGGAATGAATTACATCAAACTCGCATACTGAAGAATGAAGATGAGACGAGGGGAAGAGGAGAAAAGGAGAAGATGCGTTTAGTTTTTGGTGGTACAAGCAAAACTGTCGAAGGTAAGGTTTTTTGCTCAATCCCAAAACCCGAAAATGCTTTCGCCGAATTGTAGCGAATCGTCAAACCGAGAGGCAAGATCGTCCTTCTCGAACACGTTCACCCAAACGGGCTGCTTGGATTTGCCTTCGATTTTCTGAATATTTTGACGGTCGCGATGATTGAAGACTATTTTAATCGACAAACCGCGAAACTGGCTGAAACATCGGGTTTGAAACTTTTGGAAGTCAAACAAAAAGCCTTCGGAATCGTCAATCTGATCGTTTGCGAAAATAAATAATACAGAAACACGCACGAAGTAAGTGTGTATTTGCGAAAATAAATAATGCAGAAACACGCACGAAGTAAGTGTGAAAAATACACACTTACTTCGTGCGTGTTTCTGCATTTCAAATGTTTGCAGTTTTACGGCACGAAAGCGGCTGGCGCGGGA